>NZ_JAKSYQ010000285.1:0-226757 GCF_022829665.1 Methylobacterium sp. E-041
GGGACGTAGTCGTAGCTGAACGCCTCGGTCAAGGCGTTTGCCTCGGGTCTGTGTCCACTTGGCAACAGCGAGCGCTTGCGCGGTCCGACGCTCGCGCGTGTCCCTCCCCCCTCTGCGGGGGAGGGTGGGCCTCGCGTCAGCGATGGTCGGGCGAGGGGAGCGCCCTATCCGGAACCGTCGCTCCCCTCTCGCGACCCGCTTCGCGGGCCACCCTCCCCCGCAGAGGGGGGAGGGAAGGGCGTGATTAGAACGCCTCGGCCGGCAAGGCCATGGTCGTGTCCGCGCCGGCCTTGACCCGCCCGAAGCGCATCGCGGTCTCGGGCAGCACCCGCTCCATGTAGAACCGGCCGATGGCGAGCTTGGCCTCCATGCGCTCCGGCCGCTCGGCCTTCTTGGCGTTCGCCGCCTTGGCGATCTTGCCCCACATGTAGCCCATCGCGACGAGGCCGAGGAGATGCATGTAGTCGGTGGCGCCGGCGCCGGCGTTGTCCGGCTTCGAGAACGCGTTCTGCATGAACCACATGGTGGCGCCCTGCAGGTCGTTGAGCCCGGCCTGGAGCGGCCCGGTGAAGGGTTTCAGCGCCTCGTCCTCGCCGTTGTCCTTGATGAAGGCCTGGACCTCGCCGAGGAAGGTCATCATCGCGCGACCGCCGTCTTTGGGCAGCTTGCGCCCGATCAGGTCCATCGCCTGAATGCCGTTGGCGCCCTCGTAGATCATCGCGATGCGGGCATCGCGCACGAACTGCGACATGCCCCATTCCTCGATGTAGCCGTGGCCGCCGAACATCTGCTGCGCCTCGACCGCGTTGGCGAAGCCCCGGTCGGTGAGCACGCCCTTGACCACGGGGGTGAGCAGGCCGAGCAGGTCGTCGGCGGTCTGGCGCTCCTTCGCGTCCTCGGAGCGATGCGAGATGTCGGATTGCAGCGCGGTCCAGAGCATCAGCGCGCGCGCCGAATCGTTGAAGGCGCGGATGCCCATCAGCGTGCGGCGCACGTCGGGGTGGACGATGATCGGGTCGGCGGCCCTGTCCGGCGCCTTCGCGCCGGTGAGCGAGCGGCCCTGCAGCCGGTCCTTCGCGTAGGCCACGGCGTTCTGGTAGGCGACCTCGGACTGGCCGAGGCCCTGCACGCCGACGGCGAGCCGCGCCTCGTTCATCATCACGAACATCGCGTTGAGGCCGCGGTTCTCCTGGCCGACGAGCCAGCCGGTGGCGCTGTCGTAGTTCATCACGCAGGTCGAGTTGCCGTGGATGCCCATCTTGTGCTCGATCGAGCCGCAGGACACGCCGTTGCGCGCGCCGACCGAGCCGTCCGCGTTCACCAGGAACTTCGGCACCACGAAGAGCGAGATCCCCTTGGTGCCGGCCGGCGCGCCCTCGATCCGGGCGATGACGAGATGGACGATGTTCTCCGACAGGTCGTGCTCGCCCGCCGAGATGAAGATCTTGGTGCCAGTCAGCGCGTAGGAGCCGTCGCCGTTCGGCACGGCCTTGGTCTTCAGGAGGCCGAGATCGGTGCCGCAATGGGGCTCGGTGAGGTTCATGGTGCCGGTCCAGGCGCCCTCGACCATCTTCGGCAGGTAGGTGCTCTTCTGCTCGTCCGAGCCGTGAACCAGCAAAGCCGCCATCGCCCCCTGCGTCAGGCCCGGATACATCCCGAGCGCGAGGTTGGCGCCGGAGGCGAATTCCTGGATCGCGGTGTTCAGCGTGTGCGGCAGCCCCTGGCCGCCGTATTCCTCCGGCACCGACAGGCCCATCCAGCCGCCCTGGGCGTAGGCGTCGTAGGCCGCCTTGAAGCCCTTGGGCGTCGTCACCGAGCCGTCGGCCCGGCGGAGGCAGCCTTCGAGGTCGCCGACGCGGTTGAGCGGGGCCAGCACCTCGTCGGCGAGCTTGGCGCCCTCGTTCAGCACCGCCTCGACCATGTCCGGCGTGGCTTCGGAGAAGCCCGCGAGGTTGGCGTGGTTGTGGAAGCCGAGCACGTCGTTGAGGAGGAACAGGGTGTCCTCGACCGGGGCGCGATAGCTCGGCATGTGTCGATCCTCCAAGGGGGCGGAGGCCCTGCCCGGTCCGTCGCGGAGCGGTGGGTCTCTCGATAGTTCATATATAAACTATCCCGCCGTCCGGGGGCAAGAGGGGTGCGGCCGGGTTCCGCGGTTTCGACTGATGCAACCCATGTTCGACCTCTTAACCCGGTGTTTACCAAGAAAGTTAATGGTCCTGGACAACCGATCCGAGGACCGCGTTCCGGACACGTCGCAAGCGTGCGCGAACGTGGCCGGGGCCCGGTGCCGAACGCCGCCGAACGCAGGCCCGATGATGACCCGAACCGCGACGCCGAGCTTCGACAACTTCGATCCCGACGTGCTCGATGCTGCCCGCGACGTGGCCCGCCGCGCCGGCGTCCCACTGGAAACGTGGATCGCCTCCGTCGTGCCGGACAAGGCGAAGGCGGGCTCGGTCAAGGCGGCGGCGAAGTCCAGCACGAAGGTGCCGCGCCGCCCCGCCTCGGATCTCGGGACGTCCCGGCCGGCCGCACAGGCCGCGCCGGCTGCCGCCGCCGCGACGATGCCCGACGCCGCCCCGGACGGCGCTCTCGGCGCGACCATCCAGGCCCTGCTCGCGCGCATCGACGGGCTCGACCGCACCCTCGCCGAGGAGCGGCTGTCGGTGGAGGACGCCGCCCAGCGTCGGATCGCCGACATCGAATCCCGCATCGGCGCGGCGATCGGCGCCAGCGCCGCCCCGGTCCAGCAGGTCGCCGAGCGCCTCGGCGACATCGAGCGCCGGATGTCGGCGCTGGGCGAGCAGCTCGCGGCGACCCGGCCCCCGGGCCGGCGCGGCCGCCCGGCGGCCGCCGAGATCCAGGATGCGGTGCAGGACATCCGCCAGCGCCAGCGCGAGCTCGGCGAGAACGCCGGCGCCAGCGTGGTCGCGACCATGCGCGAGGACATCGCCCGCCGCCTCGACGCGACGGTCGAGGACACCGCGCTGCCGGACACCGCGGTGTCCGAGCTGCGCCGCGAGACGAACCGGCTTCGCGAATCGATCGGCCATCTCGCCACGCGGCGCGACCTCGGCGCCCTGGAGCAGGCGGTGATCTCGCTGGCCAGCGGCGTCGAGCGCGCCGGAGCGCCGGCGGACCTCGCCGCCATCGCCGAGCCGATCGAGCTGATCCGCGCGCAGGTCGAGCGGCTGGCCGACGACGTGGCCGAGAACGTCCACACCCGCGTGGCCGGCGAGGTCGAGCGCCTCGCCTCCCGGCTCGATGCCGTCGTCGCCACCGGGCACGGCAGCGCCGTCGATCACGACGCGCTCAAGCACCTGTTCGACGAGATCGAGGAGATCCGCCGCCTGATCGCGGCGCTCGCCGGGCCGGAGCGGATCCAGAGCCTCGCCGCCGGCGTCCAGGCGATCAGCGCGCAGATCGCCCAGCTCCAGAAGGCCGCGACCGCGGGCAGCGACACCGCCCTGCGCCCGCTGCTGGAGGAGATCCGCAGCGGCCTCAACGCCAGCGTTCCCGCCCCGGCGGCGCTGGTCGACCAGATCGACGCGATCGCCTCGAAGCTCGACGCGATGCAGGCGGGCGCACACGGCGCCGACGCGGCCAGCTCTCAGGCGATCCTCGGGCGGATCGACGCGCTGTCGGACAAGGTCGACCGCGTCAGCACCCAGCCGGTGGGCGACCTGATCGGGCGCCTGGAAGGCCTCGGCGAGAGCCTGCGCATGCCGGCGATGCCGGGCGGCGACGTCGCCTCGATCCACGCCATGCTGCGCAACCTCGCGGAGAAGGTCGACCGCGTCGGCGCGCGCTCCGGCGACGACGGCCTCGACGCCCTGGAAAAGCAGGTGGTGTCGATCGCCGACCGGCTCGACGCCCGCAGCGGCGACCCGACGCTCGCAAGCCTGGAGCGGTCCATGGGCGACCTGCTCAAGCAGGTCTCCGCGCTCCGCGACGAGGCGCCGATCGAGGCCGCCGTGGCCCGTGCCACCCGCAGCGCCGTAGCCGATTCGATTGGCGGCCGCGGGAACGCCGAGACGAGCGAGTTCGGGCTGCTGCGCGCCGGCCTCGCGGACATGCAGGCCCGGCAGGCGGCGTCCGACCAGCGCCTCGCCACGACGCTCGAAGGGGTGCAGACCGCCCTCGAGCGCCTGACCGGGCGCCTCGATGCGCCCCCGGCCGCCGCGCCGGCCCGCGCCCCGATCGGCAACCGCGCGGTGCCGCTGGAGGAGCGTCTGCTCGCCTCGACCACCGTCGAGGCGCCGCGCCCCCGCACCGCCCGGCGCCCGGAGCTTCCGAGCGCCGCCGCGACGGGCCCCGAGACGGCCCGGGCCGGCGACGAGCTGCTGGAGCCCGGCGCGGCGCGTCCGTCCAAGGACGCCGCCCCCCGGGAGCGCCAGGCCCGCGACCGGGCCGAGCCCGCCGAGGCGGACGGCGCGACCGACATCAAGACCAACTTCATCGCCGCCGCCCGCCGGGCCGCCCAGGCCGCTCAGGCCGAGGTCGCCTCCGAGGCCGACCTCTCGGCCGGCCGCCGCGAGCCGCGCCCCGCCGCCCGCCGGCCGATGCCGGTCGCGGACGCGGCCGGCGACGGACCGGTCGCGCGCCTGCGCGCCGAGATCAACCGCCGGCGCCGGCCGCTGCTGCTCGGCCTCGCGGCGATCGTGCTCGCGCTCGGCGCCCTGCAGGCGATCAGCATGCGCCCGACCGCGAACGGCGACACGGCGCGCGCGCCCCAGCCGCCGACCGTGCTGGCCGACACCAACGCGTCCGCCGCGCCCAAGAGCGACCCGAAGGCCGAGCCTCGCGCGGACAAGGCCGAGCCGGCGATGCCGGCCGAGGCCCGCCCTGCCCCGGCCGACCCGCAGACCACGCAGGCGCTTGCCACCGCCGCCCCCGCGGAGGCGAAGGCGGCGCAGGCCCGGAGCGCGGTGCCGCAGGTGTCGAGCATGGCCTCGCTCGCCGGCGACCTCGCCACCCTGCCCGCCGGCCTGTCGAAGCTCCGCCAGGCGGCGCAGGACGGCGACGGCACCGCGGTCTGGGAACTGGCCGGGCGCGCCGCGGACGGGCGCGGCCTGCCGCGCGACCTGTCGCTGGCGGCCAAGCTCTACGAGAAGCTCGCCGGCGCCGGCTACGCGCCGGCCCAGTACAAGTACGCCGGTCATTACGAGAAGGGCGCCGGCCTCGTGCGCGACCTCGACAAGGCCAAGATGTGGTACGGCCGCGCCGCCGAGCAGGGCCATGCCCGCTCGATGCACAACCTCGCGGTGATCTACGCCGAGAACCCGAGCGCGACCGGCAAGCCGGACTACGCCTCGGCCGCCTCGTGGTTCAGGCAGGGGGCCGAGTACGGGGTGCGCGACAGCCAGTACAACCTCGCGGTGCTCTACGCCCGCGGCCTCGGCCTGACCCAGGACCTCGCGCAATCCTACGCCTGGTTCGCCGCCGCCGCCGCGCAGGGCGACGAGGATGCCGGCAAGAAGCGCGACGACGTGGCGACCAAGCTGAGCCCGGCCGACCTCGCCGCGGCGCGCAGCATCGCCGCGAACTTCAAGCCGCACCGGCTCGACCGCGCGGTCAACGAACCCCCGGTCGCCAAGGACGCCGCCGGGCCGATGACCCTGCTCGGCGCCCCGGCCCCGATCGCTCCCGCCCTCGGCCAGACCGCCCGCAAGGGGGTCTGAGCGCGAGCGCACGGGTGGCCCGAACCGGCGTTCCGGGCGGCGGAAGCTTGACCATGATGCCGCAGTGCGGGAACCCTCCGCGGCGGCGTTCGTAGGATACGTGATTCGATATGCGACCGCCGATCCGCAGCGGGCAGCCCGGAGGTCGGATGGCGCGCGTCTCCCCCGTACCGACCGGCGCCGTCCTCCTTGGCGTCGCGGGACTGATTCCGTTCGTCGGCTTCGCCGCGCTCGCCGTCAGCGGCAGCGACGGCGGCCTCGGCACGATCGGCCTGTCGCCGCGCACCATCCTCTCGGCCTACGGCGCGGTGATCGCGTCCTTCCTCGGCGGCATCCGCTGGGGCGCGGCGGCGGCGCGCAACGCCGGCAACGCCGACTACCTCATCGCCATCGTCCCGTCGCTCCTGGCCTGGGCCGCGCTCGCGGCCCCCGCCCCGTGGGACCTGCGGACCCTCGGCATCCTGGTGCTCGCCTGGGGCGTGGTCGACCAGGACCTCGCCCGGCGCGGCCTCGTCCCGGTCTGGCTCGGTCGCCTGCGCCTCGTGCTCTCGGGCGTCGCCGGCGCCGCCCTCCTGGTCGCGGCCTGATCGTCGCGCGGGTCGCCGACCGTCGACGACCCATTCCCCCGGCGATCGGCCTGCGCGGGACCCGGCCCGGGCCTCAGAACGGCAGCTTCATGCCGGGCGGCAGGGGCAGGCCCTTGGTGAGCTCGGCCATGCGCTCCTGCGCCGCCTGCTCGGCCTTGCCGCGCGCGTCGTTGACGGCGGCGAGGATCAGGTCCTCGAGGATCTCGCGCTCGTCGGCGACCATCAGGCTCGGGTCGATGGCGACGGCCTTGACGAGGCCCTTGGCGGTCATCGTCACGCGCACGGAGCCGCCGCCGGAGGCCCCCGAGACCTCGACCCTGTCGAGCTCGGCCTGGAGGCCGGCCATCTTCTCCTGCATGGCCTGAGCCTGCTTCATGATGCCCATGATGTCGCGCATGCGGATCGGTCTCTCGTTCGTGGGGTGAAGCGTGATCTGGGAAGCCGGGCGGGCGGATGCCAGCGTCAGGCGTCGTCGGCCTCGCCGTCCTCGGTCGCGGCCTCGTCGAGGCCTGCCGGGGCTTCGAGGCCTGCGGAGGCCGCCTCGGGGGCGTTGTCGCGCACGTCGACGATCTGCGCGCCGGGGAAACGCGCCAGCACCTCGCGCACCAAGGGGTGCGAGGCGGCGTTCTCGCGGCGGCTCTCGATCGCGGCACGGGCCTGCGCGTCGAGCGTCGGCGCGCCCGCCTCCCGCGAGGGCGTGACGATCCAGCGGCGGCCGGTCCACTGCTCGAGCGCCTTGGCGAGGTCGGCATGCAGGGAGGGGCGCCCGCCGTCCGCCTGACGGAACTCGATGCGGCCGTCCTCGAAGCGCACGAGATGCGCCTCGCGCTCCAGCGCCGACTTCAGAAGGATGTCGCGGCGGGCGTCGGCGAGCGCCACCACGTCCTCGAACCGGGACAGGCGCGGGCCGGCCGGCTCGGCGGGCCGGCCCTGCACCACGGGCGCGGGCGCGACCGGTGCCGGGACCAGGACCGGACGCGGCGGCGGAAGCGGCCGGGCCTCCGGCAGGGGCCGCGCTTCGGCAGGCGGCGGTGCGGCGGCCGGCTCGGGCGCCGGAGGCGGCACCGAGACGGGGGCCGGCGGAGGCGGCGCGATCGCGCGGGGCGCCGGGGTGGTGAGGGCTGGTCGAGCCGGTGCGTCGCCCTCCTGCGCACCGGCGGCGAGCGATTCGGTCCTGAGTTGTCGCAACGCCTCGTCCGGCGTCGGCAGGTCGGCGGCGTAGGCGAGCCGCACCAGGGCCATCTCGGCCGCGGCGAGCGGGCGGGCCGCACTCTGCACCTCGGGTATCGCCTTCAGCAGGATCTGCCAGGCCCGCGACAGCGCCCGCACGGGCAGGCGGCCCGCGAAATCGCCGCCGCGCCGCCGCTCGATCTCGCTCAGCGTCGGGTCGGCGGCCGCCGCCTCCGGCGCGAGCTTCAGCCGGGTGACGAGGTGGGTGAAGGCGGCGAGATCCGAGAGCACGACCGACGGGTCGGCACCGGACTCGTACTGGTTGCGCAGCTCGGCGAAGGCGGCGGGCACGTCGCCGCGCATCACCGCCTCGAACAGGTCGAGGATGCGGGCCCGGTCGGCGAGCCCGAGCATGTCGCGCACGCCCGCGGCGGTGACGGCGCCGGCGCCGTGGGCGATGGCCTGGTCGAGCAGCGAGAGCGCGTCGCGCACCGAGCCCTCCGCCGCGCGCACGATCGCGGCCACCGCCTCGTCCTCGGCGCCGACGCCTTCGGCCGCGCAGATCTTCTGGAGATGGGCGGAGAGCACGTCGGCCTCGACCCGGCGCAGGTCGAACCGCTGGCAGCGCGACAGGATGGTGATCGGGACCTTGCGGATCTCGGTCGTCGCGAACACGAACTTCGCGTGCGGCGGCGGTTCCTCCAGCGTCTTCAGGAACGCGTTGAACGCGTTGCCCGAGAGCATGTGGACCTCGTCGATGATGTAGACCTTGTAGCGCGCCGAGACCGGCGAATAGCGCACGCCGTCGATGATCGCGCGCACGTCCTCGATGCCGGTATGCGAGGCGGCGTCCATCTCCAGCACGTCCATGTGCCGCGATTCCATGATCGCCTGGCAATGGACCCCGAGCCCCGGCATCGCGATGGTCGGGCCGGTGTCGGGCGCGCCGACCGGCGCGTAGTTCAGGCCGCGGGCGAGGATGCGGGCGGTGGTCGTCTTGCCGACGCCGCGCACACCGGTCAGCATCCAGGCCTGCGGGATGCGCCCGGCCGCGAACGCGTTGCCCAGCGTGCGCACCATCGCGCCCTGGCCGATCAGGTCGTCGAAATCCTTGGGACGGTATTTGCGCGCCAGCACGCGGTACGGCGTCTGCGCGAGGGCAGGCGCCGGAAACCCGGGCAGGCCCGGCTCGTCGTCAGGCGTGCCGGTGCTCGCGTCCATGCGCTCTTCGGGGGTGCGTCTTCGCTCTTCGCGGTCGTGCCTTGGCCGCCGCTGCGGGCCGATCGACCCGCGGTTCCTGCGGTGGAACGAGGTGGGAGGCTGGACGAAGACCCGCTCGGTCTCGTTAGGGCTGCTTCCTTCCGGACCTGACCCGGTTGGCGAGTGAAACGTCCCTCGCCAACCTCCCGCGGCCTATATGGCGGGAGCTTCCGGCGATGGCAAGCGGGCGGGGCGCCGGGTCCCCGGCTGCAACCCCCGGCGTCGACGGCCGGGCCGGACGCGGCGCGATCAGGCCTGCGCGCCCGCCGGATCGCCGCTCCGCGTCATCGCGGAGGCCGCGAGCACGAGGGCGAAGCCGAACAGGAACACCTGGTTGATCGACAGCTCCTCGAACATCAGCGAGGGCACCATGAACAGCACCGTGTAGAACGGGAGCGGGCCGAACCGCCGGGGGGCGAGGACGATCCGGACCGTTCCGGCCAGGAAGGCGAGCACGACGAGGACGCCGCTCTGGAGCGCGAGGGTGACGACGGCGTTGTGCGGCGTGCCGACGCCGGCCATCATCAGCAGCTGGTTCTCCTTGGAGACGTTGCCGAGGCCGAACGGATGGGCGGCGGCAAGCTGCAGCCCGGCCGCGGTCGAATCGAGACGCTCGAGGATGTTGCTGTCGGCGTGGCTGTCCGCGACGAACCGCTTCTCGATCGCCGACTGGAGCTGCTCGGGGACGGGGGCATAGCCGGTGGCGCTGAACAGCATGACGAGCCCGCAGATGGCGGCGGCCCCCAGCAGCACGGCGTAGACGCTGACGCTCTTCCGGAGGATCAGCCCGAGTACGATCGCCGGCAGGAAGAGCCCGGCGCGGTTGTTGGTCAGCGGGAAGCTGACGAGCAGCGCGGCGAAATACGCGATGTAGATCGCGCTGCGGCCGGTGCGGTGCCAGAGGTAGGCCGCAGCGGCGCCGGCGAACGCGAAGACGTGCCCGGTCTCGTTGCCGGCGGCCCACAGGCCGCCGAGCTTGTCCTTCATGAACAGGACGAGTTCCGGCTCAAGGCCGTCGGTCGGCACCGCAAGCCCGACGCCGATGAGGTCGATGCCGGCCGAGGCTGCGACCAGGACCAGGAGCGACCCGGCGAAACCTCCGAGCGTGCCGGCCGCGAAGCTGTCGGCGCCCGCCGGATCGCGGAGCAGGATCACGAGCTGCGTCGCCTGGACGAAGTACAGAAGCAGCACCAGGGTCAGGTACAGGTCGCCCTGCTGGACGTCGGCCTTCGCCAGCAGCGAGGCGACGAGCAGCATGACGACCACCCCGATCGGCAGGGCCCGCGCCAGGAGCGTGGACAGGATGCGCGGGCGGAGCAGGAAGTACGGGATCGTCAGGAAGGGCAGCGCGTCGGACAGGCGCATGAACGGCAGCCCGAAGGTCGAGGTCAGCACGTTGAACTGCAGCGCGAAGCCGACGCCGAGGATCACGAGCCGGTCGAGACGGCTCAGGGACGCGCCTCCGGACACTGCAACCGCACGCTGCGGCTCGGCCGGGACGATTCCTCCCTTGGCGATCCGCATGCACGCCTCCTCGAAGACCGGCACCCTCGGCGACCGGAGAGGGCCGACCTTGCACGGGATACGTTTGGAAAGGCTTGCGACGGCGGACGAAGAGAAGGGCTGATCCCGGCTGGCCGGCGGGCGCTGCGGATTGCACGTCGCCGCTCCGTTGCCCCCCGCCCCTTCTACACCATGTCCCGTCGCAGCATCCCCGAGTGCGTTCGGAAACCGGAGGACGGATGGACAGTTCGAAGGGCCACGGCCGCTACGGCTACAGCGCGCTGCCGGACCGGCCGCTCTACGACTGGCCGGGTGGCCGGCGCCTGGCGGTCTACGTCGCGCTCAACCTCGAGACCTTCGATTTCGGATCGGGGCTCGGCGCCGAGCTCGCCCCCGGCGGGCCGCAACCCGACGTGCTGAACTACGCCTGGCGCGACTGGGGCAACCGGGTCGGGGCGTGGCGGATCAAGGCGATGCTCGACGCGCTCGCGCTGCCGGCGAGCGTCCTGGTCAACAGCCGCCTCTATGCGGATTGCCCCGGCCTGATCGAGGCCTTCCGCGCCCGCGGCGACGAGATCATCGGGCACGGCCGCACCAACGCCGAGCGCCAGGGCAGCCTCGACGAGGCGGGCGAGCGCGCGCTGATCGCCGAGGCGACGGCGCTGCTGACCGAGCACGAGGGCCGCCCGCCCGCCGGCTGGCTCGGCCCGTGGATCTCGCAGTCGACGGCGACGCCCGACCTCCTGGCCGAGGCGGGCTACCGCTACCTGCTGGACTGGGCGCACGACGACCAGCCGACCTGGTTCGGGACCCGCGACGGCGGCCGCATCCTCTCGGTGCCCTATCCGCAGGAGCTGAACGACATCCCGGCGATCGTCGCCCGCAAGGAGACCGGGCGGCAATTCGCCGACGCGATCTCCGACGCCTTCGACGAGATGCTGGAGCAGTCGCGCCACGCGCCGCTGGTGATGGGGATCGCGCTCCACCCCTACATCGTCGGCCAGCCGCAGCGCCTGCGCCCCCTGCGCGCGGTGCTGGCCCGCATCGCCGCTCACCGCGACACGGTCTGGCTCACCACCGCGGGCGCGATCGCCGAGCACGCGGTGCTGGTGATGGGCTGAGGCGGTCCCGTCGCGAAGGGACCAGCACGGAGGACGGCGCCGCCTGACGTGAGGGCCTGAAGGCTCGCCGCGAGTGGTGAACCGGGGTCGGCGTCTCAACCGAAGGCGGATGGTTCGCTCCGACCCAGTGCCCGGATCATCGCGGCGGGGTCGGGTCCGGAACGGCCAGCAACCCGATCAGCACCAGGGCCGGCACGAGCACGCACCAGAAGGACAGGGCGGCGACCCCGAACGCGCCGGCCAGGGCACCTGCCGCGAAGGCCAGCACCGCGGACAGCGTGCGCCGCAGGCGGCCGCCGGCCTGCGCGCCGAGCTTGGTCCCGCACAGGTGATCGGTGATGTCGATGACGGCCTGCGTGACGTTCACGGTCATCACCGTCGTCGCGGCGAGGTGGCCGATCACCAGGCGTCCGATGCCGTTCTGGATGCCCATCGCGGCGACCCCGAGCATGCCGATGCCGATCGCCCGCGCGCCGTCCGGCGAGCCGAGCGGCGACAGGGCCGCGCCGAAGATCGCGAAGGCGATCAGGACGGCCGCCTCGAGGGCCAGCAAGGGGCGCAGCGGCGACGTCCCGCGCCGCTCCAACGCCAGGGCGATCAGGCGCGTGAGCGCGACGGCCAGGATGAAGGTCGGCAGGGCGAGCAGCTTGGCGAGGACGCCGGTCGAGGTCGAGACCAGCTCCGCGCCGATCAGGACGAAGTTGCCGGTGACGTGGGCCGTGAACAGGCCGGTCAGGGCGATGAAGGCGGCGGCGTCCACGAAGCCGGCGACGAAGGCGAGCCCGACGCCGATCACGGCGTCCCTGAGCGATGGGGTGAACACGATGCCTTGCTCTCCTGCCCGTCCGAGCCGGTCGCCGCTCGCCATCCGCCGAGCGCCCGGGGCGCGGACCTTCCAGGCGTCCGGGCCGGACCGCAAGCGGGCGCTCGCCGGGCCGAGCCCAGGCCGCGACATCGCCTCGCCGCGGCCGCGCTTGCGATCCGCGCGCCCACGCCCGATGGTCCGCCCGTCGCGGGCCGCGGGGCGGCCCCTGGGGATGCGTTCATGAGCCGCCAAGCGGGCGAGGCCTTCGTCGTCGATCCCGGAACCGAGGACGCGCAGCGCCGCGCCGCCGACCCGCGCGCCTCGGCCTGGGTCTCGGCCAATGCCGGGGCCGGCAAGACCAAGGTGCTCACCGACCGGGTGGTGCGCCTGCTGCTCGACGGGGCCGCGCCGTCGCGCATCCTGTGCCTGACCTTCACCAAGGCCGCCGCCGCCAACATGTCGATCCGGATCTTCCGGACGCTGGGGCGTTGGGTGACCCTCGGCGACGCGGCGCTGTCGGCCGAGCTCGCCGCACTCACGGGGCGCACCGCCTCGCCGACCGACCTCGATGCGGCGCGGCGCCTGTTCGCCCGCGCGGTCGAGACGCCGGGCGGGCTGAAGATCGAGACGCTGCACGCCCTGTGCGAGCGGCTGCTGCACATGTTCCCGTTCGAGGCCAACGTGCCCGCCCGGTTCGCGGTGCTGGACGAGAACCTGTCGCGCGAGATGTTCGCCAACGAGACCGACCAGGTGCTGGCCGCCGCAATCGGCGGCGACGCGCGGCTCGGCCACGCCCTCGACCTCGTGACGCCGGAGGCGACGGGCGATGCGCTGCGCAAGGCGATCCGGCAGGCCATGGCCGCGCGCACGGTGCTGGCCGCGCGGGGCGGGCTGACGCGGCAATTCGCCCGGCTCGGCACCGCCCTCGGCCTCGCCGCGGGCCAGACCGACGCGTCGCTGGTGGAGACGATCCTGAACGGCGGGATCTCCGACAAGTCGGCCTTCGCCGAGCGCCTGCGCACCGGCAAGGCGACCGACGAGAAGCTCGCCGACGGCCTGCTCGCGGCGGAGGCCGCCGACGGCCGGCCGGAGGCGCTCGACCTCTATCGCGCGGTGTTCTTCACCGCCAAGGACGAGCCGAAGGCCGACAAGAGCCTGGGCACCAAGGCGGTCCCCGAGGACGTGCGCGCGGCGCTGATCGACGAGCGCGACCGGCTCGCGCCGCTGTTCGACGCCCTGCGCAGCGCCCGGGCGCTCGCCCGCACCGAGGCGCTGTTCACCCTCGCCGCCGAGATCCACCGCCGGATCGAGGCGCAGAAGGCCAAGCTCGGGGCGCTGGATTTCGACGACCTGATCCACAAGACCCTCGACCTGCTCGCGCGGGTCGACGCCGCCTGGGTGCTGTACAAGCTCGACCGCGGCGTCGACCACGTGCTCGTGGACGAGGCGCAGGACACCAACCCGCAGCAATGGCAGATCCTCGACCGGATCACCGCCGAGTTCGCCACCGGCGCCGGCGCGCGCGAGACCCTGCGCACCCGCTTCGCCGTCGGCGACCCCAAGCAGTCGATCTACAGCTTCCAGGGCGCCGAGCCGCGCGAGTTCGCGACGATGCACGGCAAGTGGAAGGGCGAGGCGCGCTCGGCCAAGCTCCGGTTCGAGGACGTCGACCTGAAGCTGTCGTTCCGCTCGACGCTCGGCGTGTTGCGGGCGGTCGACGCCACCTTCCACCTGCCCGAGCACTACGACGGCCTCGGCTTCGACGATGCGGCGGTCGGCACCGTCCACACCACGGCGCGGGCCGGCGCGCCCGGCACCGTCGAGCTGTGGCCGATCGCCGAGCCGGTGGAGGAGGTCGAGCCCGACGCCTGGGCCGCGCCCGTGGACGCGCCGGAGGCCAACGCGCCGGCGATCGTCACCGCGCGCCGGATCGCCCGCGCGGTGCGGACCTGGGTCACTGCGGGCGACACCAGCGGCCGGGTCTGGCGGCCGGGCGAGGTGCTGGTGCTGGTGCGCAAGCGCGGGCCGGCCTTCGAGGAGGTGATCCGCGCGCTGAAGGGCGCCGGCGTGCCGGTCGCCGGCCAGGACCGGCTCGACGTCGGCGCGCACATCGCGGTGGCCGACCTCGTCTCGATCGGCCGCGCCGGGCTGCTGCCGGCCGACGACCTGACGCTGGCCTGCGCGCTGAAGACGCCGCTGGTCGGGCTCACCGACGAGGATCTCGTCCGCATCGCCGCCGGCCGCGACCGGTCCGAGACGCTGGAGGACGCGCTCGCCCGGCACGCGGACGCGGGCGACCCGGCCGCGATCGTCGGGCGCGAGGCGCTGGCCGGCTGGATCGCGGCCGCCGGCGCGCAGGGGCCGTTCGGGTTCTACGCCGCCCTGCTCGGGCCGGGCGAGGGCCGGGCCCGCCTCGTCGCGCGCCTCGGCGGCGAGGCGGGCGACGCGATCGACGTGTTCCTGCTCGGCGCGGCGCAGGCCGAGGCGGGCGCGGACGCACCCTCGCTCGCCGGCTTCCTGGCGCGCTACTGCGCCGGCGGCCGGGGCGAGGCCGGCCACACGGTCAAGCGCGACATGGAATCCGGCCGCGACGAGGTCCGGGTGATGACCGTGCACGGCGCCAAGGGCCTGGAGGCCTCGGTGGTGGTGATGATCGACGGCTGCGAGGCGCCGGGCGGCAACGACCCGCCGCTGCTGGCGATGCCGGGCGACGTCCCGCCGGTCTGGTCGAGCGCGAAGCCCTACGATTCCGAGGCGATCGGCGCGGCGCGAGAGACCCTGCACGCGCGGGCGCGGGAGGAGCACAACCGCCTGCTCTACGTGGCGATGACGCGGGCCGCCGACCGGCTCGTGGTCGCGCCGTTCCGCGGCCAGACGCCGGTGGGCCCGACCGCGTGGTGCGAGATGATCCGCACCGGGATGGTGCAGGCCTTCGGCGAGGGCGAGGCGGTGGAGACCGCCTACGGGCCGGCCACCCTGTGGCGGGACGGATCCGGGCCGGAGACCGGGACCGCGCCGGCCGAGGCGGCGCCCGAGCCCGGCGCTCTGCCGTCCTGGCTGCGCGAGCCGGTCGCGGCCGAGGCGGCCCCGGCGCCGCCGATCAGCCCGTCCGGCGCGATGCGCGCGGCCGACGGCGAGCGCCAGATCCCGCCGCGGCAGGCCGATGCCGAGGCGCGCCGGCGCGGCAAGCTGATCCACGCCCTGCTGGAGCACCTGCCGCGCCTCGACCCGGCCGGCCGCGAGAGCGCCGCGACCGCCTTCGTAGCCGCCCGCGCGCCGTCCTTCTCGCGCCCGAAGCGCGCGGCGATCGTGCAGGCGGCCCTGAACCTCATCGCGACGCCGGACCTCGCGCCGCTCTTCGCCCGCGAGGCGCGGGCCGAGGTCAGCCTGTCGGGGCGGGTCGTGGTCGCGGGCATCGAGCGGCCGGTCTTCGGCCGCATCGACCGCCTCGCGGTCGCCGACGGCACGGTGCGGCTCGCCGACTTCAAGACCGGCCGGCCGCCCGCCGAGGGCGCGCCGCCGCCGCGGCCCGAGACCGCGCAGATCGCCCTCTACGCCCGCCTGCTCGCGCGGATCTACCCGGACCACGCGATCCGCCCGATGCTGGTCTGGACCTCGGGACCGGTGATCCGGCTCCTGAGCGAGGCGGAGATCGCGGAGGCGCTGGCCGGGCTCGGGCTGGCCGCGGCGTGACGCGGCCGCACGCGGCAGGGTCCTGAGCGGCCGGGTCCTGAGCGCCCGGGTCCGCGCCTGCGGCGGGGTCCCCCTGCGGAAATGGCGGTTGCGTCTGAGGCCGAGAACCAGCATCAGGCGTCTCGTATTTCGGGCCGTTCGGATCGCCGCCGCCAGGTGGAGCGATCCGAAGCGCCGTCGCCTGTCGACGCCGTCCGTTATCGTCCAGGCACAGGGAACCCGACATCATGAAGACGCGCGCAGCCGTGGCGTGGGAGGCGAAGAAGCCGCTCACGATCGAGACCATCGACATCGAGGGGCCGAAGGCCGGCGAGGTCCTCGTCGAGGTGATGGCCACCGGCATCTGCCACACCGACGCCTACACCCTCTCGGGCCTCGACTCGGAGGGCAAGTTCCCGGCGATCCTCGGCCACGAGGGCGCGGGCATCGTCCGCGAAATCGGCGCCGGCGTCACCGACCTGAAGGTCGGCGACCACGTGATCCCGCTCTACACGCCCGAATGCCGCGGCTGTAAGTCCTGCCTGTCGCAGCGCACCAACCTCTGCACCGCGATCCGCGCGACGCAGGGCCAGGGCGTGATGCCCGACGGCACCAGCCGCTTCTCCTGCGTCTCCACCGGCGGCAGCCCGGGCGGGTCCGACACCCTGTTCCACTACATGGGCTGCTCGACCTTCTCGAACTTCACCGTGCTGCCGGCGATCGCGCTGGCGAAGATCCGCGAGGACGCCCCCTTCGACAAGGTCTGCTACATCGGCTGCGGCGTCACCACCGGCATCGGCGCGGTGATCTACACCGCGAAGGTCTGGCCCGGCGCCAACGTCGTGGTGTTCGGCCTCGGCGGCATCGGCCTCAACGTGCTCCAGGCCGCGCGGATGGTGGGGGCCGACAAGATCATCGGCGTCGACATCAATCCCGACAAGCAGGAGATGGCGCGCAAGTTCGGGATGACGCACTTCATCAACCCGAAGGAGGTCGGCAACGATCACGTCGTCGCGGCGATCCTCGACGCCACCGGCGGCGGCGCCGACTTCTCGTTCGACTGCACCGGCAACGTCAACGTGATGCGCCAGGCGCTCGAGTGCTGCCACCGCGGCTGGGGCGAGTCGATCGTCATCGGCGTGGCGGAGGCCGGCAAGGAGATCTCGACCCGCCCGTTCCAGCTCGTCACCGGCCGCGTCTGGAAGGGCTCGGCCTTCGGCGGGGCGCGCGGCCGCACCGACGTGCCGAAGATCGTCGACTGGTACATGGAGGGCAAGATCAACATCGACGACCTGATCACCCACACCATGCCGCTCGACGAGATCAACCATGGCTTCGACCTGATGCACGAGGGCAAGTCGATCCGCTCGGTGGTGCTGTACTAGGACCGACACTCGGACCGACGCGCGCTTCCCTCCCCCCTCTGCGGGGGAGGGAGGAGCCTGTATCGACCCATCGGCCGGTCACGGCCCCAGAGCCCCCAGGAGATCACCCCATGGAAACCGTCTCGAAGGCCCTCTCGCACGGTGGCGTCCAGGGCGTGTACAAGCATGACGCGACGACCACCGGCTGCCCGATGACCTTCGCGGTCTTCGTGCCGCCCCAGGCCAAGGACGGCCCGGTGCCGGTGCTGTGGTACCTCTCGGGGCTGACCTGCACCCACGCCAACGTCATGGACAAGGGCGAGTACCGGCAGGCCGCCGCCCGCCACGGCGTGATCGTCGTCGCGCCCGACACCTCGCCCCGCGGCGAGGGCATCCCCGACGAGGCCGGCAACTGGCAGTTCGGCTCCGGCGCGGGCTTCTACCTCGACGCGACGCAGGCACCCTATTCCGCGAACTACCGGATGTGGAGCTACGTCACCGAGGAGCTTCCGGCGCTGGTCGCGAAGAACTTCCCCGCCGACATGAGCCGCCAGGGCATCTTCGGCCACTCGATGGGCGGGCACGGCGCGCTCACGATCGCGCTGACCTATCCCGACCGCTTCAAGTCCTGCTCGGCCTTCGCGCCGATCGCCCAGCCCTCGACGGCGGGCTGGTCGAAGCCGGCCTTCGAGAAGTATCTCGGCACGGACACGGCGGCCTGGCGCGCCCACGACGCCACCGCACTGATCGAGGACGGGCACCGCTTCCCCGAGTTCCTCGTCGACCAGGGCACCGCCGACAGCTTCCTTCAGGACGGGCTGCGGCCGTGGCTGCTGGAAGAGGCCTGCAAGAAGACCGGCATCGCGCTGACCCTCAACATGCGCGAGGGCTACGACCACTCCTACTTCTTCATCTCCAGCTTCATGGACGACCACATCACCTGGGCCGCCGCCCGGCTGAAGTGACAAAAAACCCTCCCGCGATCGGGCGATCGCGGGAGGGTTTTTGCTTTCGGCGTCGTCACGACGGCTCACGCCGCGACGGCACGCGTCGAACGACGATCGCGGTCGTCCCATCCATGAGGCCTTCGGCGGACGTCGGGCCTCGACGTGCAAGAAGAGAGGGATGGACCGCGTCGCGGTGTGCCCGCCGGCGGCCGGCCTGAAATCAGCGGAGGGCCGTGACCTGCACGGGCGCAGCGTCCGCGACCTGCGACGGGGCCTGATCCGCCAGGTAGATCCGGCCGCCGACGAACAGAAGCGCCAGAGCCCAGAACACCAGGGCCGCACGGCGCGTCTCGCGGTAGCTGCCGGCTGCGCCCACGGCCTTCGCATCGACGCAGGCGCGCGGCATCTCCATCGGCTCGCCGAAGGGATCGTAGGCGGTCGTGCGCTGGTCGAGCTGGGCGGTCATGATGGGAGATGTCGCGCTTGGCCGCCGCCGGATCAATGGTTGCGTCTTCCGAAGATTCCTTGACAAAGAGAGGCTTCTTCTCCGCCGGATCGCCGGTGTGGAAGTTCGTTCCTCGACGCATCCCCGGATGCGGAATCCGCCGAGCGAGAGGCCGCGTGACCGCAGACTCGAAGCCGATGACCCCGCCCGCGCACGCCGCGCCCACGGTCGCCGCCGGCCCGTTCGCGCTGCTGCCGGGCATCCTCGTCTGCGTCGCGATCACCGGGATCGCGATGGGCGTGCAGGCGGTCGAGGAGCGCGCGCTCGACCATCCGTATATCGAGGCGCTGGTGATCGCGATCCTGCTCGGCATCGCGCTCCGCAGCGCGTGGGTGCCGGGGGCGCGCTTCCGCAGCGGCATCGCCTTCAGCGCCAAGCAGCTGCTCGAGCTCGCCGTGACGCTGCTCGGCGCCTCCCTGAGCCTCGGGGCGATCGTCGCCTCCGGCCCGGCGCTGCTCACCGGCATCGTCGGCACGGTGATCCTGACGATCGCGGCGAGCTACGGCATCTGCCGCCTGCTGGCGCTTCCGGCGCGGATGGCGATCCTCGTCGCCTGCGGCAACGCGATCTGCGGCAACTCGGCGATCGCCGCCGTCGCCCCGGTGATCGGGGCCGACAACAAGGACATCGCCGCCGCGATCGCCTTCACCGCCGTGCTCGGCGTGCTGATGGTGCTCGGCCTGCCGCTGTTCGTGCCGTTGGCCCACCTGTCCGACAACCAGTACGGCGTGCTCGCCGGGCTCACCGTCTACGCGGTGCCGCAGGTGCTGGCCGCCACCGTGCCGGTGAGCCTCGCCAGCACCCAGGTCGGCACCCTGGTCAAGCTGGTGCGCGTGCTGATGCTCGGCCCGGTGGTGCTCGCCTTCTCGCTGATCGCCCGCCGGCTGCCGGCCGAGGGCGGCGCGGCGGCCCGGCCCGGGCGCCTGAGCCTGACCAAGCTCGTGCCGTGGTTCATCGTCGGCTTCCTGGTGCTGGCGAGCCTGCGCTCCCTCGGCCTGATCCCCGACGCGGCCGCGCTTCCGCTGACGAGGCTCGCCGGCATCCTTACCATCGTCTCGATGGCCGCGCTCGGCCTCGGCGTCGACGTGCGCATCCTCGCGCGCGTCGGCGGACGCGTCACCGCCGCCGTCACCGGCTCGCTCCTCGTGCTCATCGGCATCAGCCTCGTGCTGATCCGGGCCCTCGGCATCGCCTGAGCGGCTGCGACGCCACCGCCGAGTCGGTCTATCGTCCGCGTTCCTCGGCCCGACGCCGTCACGAAGGATCAAACCCCATGCGCCTCGATGCCTCCGAACGCGGCGTCTTCCCGATCGCCCCGACGCCGTTCCACCCGGACGGCCGCATCGACCACGACTCGATCGACCGGCTGACCGACTTCTACGCCGCGAACGGCGCCACCGGCCTCACCGTGCTCGGGGTGATGGGCGAGGCGCCCAAGCTCGACCAGGGCGAGGCGCTCGACGTCGCCCGACGCTTCATCGTGCGGGCGAAGGGCCTGCCGGTGATCGTCGGCGTCTCGGCGCCGGGCTTCGCCGCGATGGCGTCGCTGGCCCGCAGCGCGATGGATGCGGGCGCGGCCGGGGTGATGATCGCGCCGCCCAGTTCCCTGCGCACGGACGACCAGATCGCCGCCTACTACGCGCAGGCCGCCGAGGCGATCGGCGCCGACGTGCCGTTCGTGATCCAGGACTATCCCCTCACCTTCACCGTGGTGATGACGCCGGGCGTGATCCGCCGGATCGTCAACGACAACCCGGCCTGCCGGATGCTCAAGCACGAGGACTGGCCGGGGCTCGAGAAGATCTCGGCTTTACGCGGCTTCGAGGCGGAGGGCTCGATGCGGCACATTTCGATCCTGTGCGGCAACGGCGGCCTGTTCCTCGATTTCGAGACCGAGCGCGGCGCCGACGGGGCGATGACCGGCTACGCCTTCCCCGACATGCTCGCCGACGTGGTCCGCCTCTCGGCCGCCGGCGAGCGCGACGCCGCGCACGACCTGTTCGACGCCCATCTGCCGCTGCTGCGCTACGAGCAGCAGCCCGGCATCGGGCTGGCGGTGCGCAAGTACGTCATCGCGCGCCGTGGGCTGATCGCCTCCGCCGCCCAGCGCAAGCCCGGCGGCACGCTGGCCCCGAAGGCGGTCGCCGAGGTCGAGTACCTGCTCGGCCGGCTCGCCCGCCACGATCCCCGCGCGGCGCTGGCGCCGGTCTGAGGCTGCGGCTCGCCTCCGGATCGATTCGGAGGCTGCTCTCGCGCCTTTCCCTTCCCCCACTGCGAGGGAGGGAGACGCGTGCATCCGCTCCGATCGACCGGAGGCGACCGGATCAGCTCTCGCCATCTCCCCCGAGCGACCATTCGCCGACGCGGGCGAGGTGGTCGTAGTCGCCGTAGGACTTGGCGTACTTCGCGTAGGGCCGCGAGGTGTAGGCGGCCTGCCCGGTCATGAAACGGGCGACGAGCCCCCTCAGGCGGGTGGCGTGCTCCTCGACGATCTCCGCCACGGTGCGCGGATCGCCCTTCGGCGGCTTCACGGCCAGCGGCACGAACGGCTTCCGCCCGCCCGAGGCGTGGACGTAGAGCAGGTCCGGCGTCGCGTTCGTCGCCGGAAACCCGTCGAACGCGCCGTGCATCAGCATCGCCGCCTCCAGGGTGAGCTGCGGTGAGAAGCCGGCAAAGATCTCGCGGGCCGAGGGCGGCGCGCCGGTCTTGAAGTCGACGATGCAGGCGCCGTCCGCCCCGCGCTCGATCCGGTCGGCGCGCGCCCGGAGCGTGAAGGTCTCAGGTCCCAGCGGGATCGCCCACCGTCCGAAGATCTCGGGTTCGACCCGCGCGAGGGTCGCCCGCCGCGCGATCTCCCAGGGGAGGTAGACCGCGGCCATGCGCTCGTAGCGCGGCCACCACTCGGCGTAGAGCTCGGGGTAGGTGTCGGCGGTGCCGGCGAAGGCCTCGACCGCGATCTGGTTGAGCCGTTCCCAGGCGATTGCGGCATCGGGCAGCGCATCGGGATAGCGCTCGGCGAATCGGCCGAAGATCGCGTGGATCATGGTGCCGCGGTCCCCCGCGCCGGGCCGCTCGGCCACCGCCTCGAGCGGATCGAGCCCGAGCACGTGGCGGGCGAAGACAGCGTAGGGGTCGCGCACCAGCGTCTCGATCTCGGTGACGCTGAGGCTGCGCGGGAACAGGGCCGGGTCGGGCTTGGGCTTCGGCTGGGTCAGGCGCGGCTGCGCGGGCGCCGTGTCGAGCACGCGCGCATAGCCGGCAAAGCGCCGGCCGGCGTCGAGGGTGGCCGCCCAGGCCGCCTCACCGGCGAAGGCGCGGATGCGCTGGAGAAAGCGCGACGGCACGGTCGGCGAGCCCTCGCGCTTGGCCGCGCGGGTGATCACCGCGTCGCGGCAGCCGAGGGCCTGGACGAAGTCGTGCGCCGCCTGGCCGAGCTGGCGCTCGGGCGGGTTGAGGCCGATGCGTTCGCGCATCGGCCGGTTGAGGAAGGAATCCGTGGTGGTCTTGCCGGGCCAGACGCCCTCGTCGAGCCCGGCGAGCACGACGCGGTCGTAGTGCATCAGGCGCGATCCGAGCGGATCGAGGATGCTCAGGCGCGGATGCGGCGCCGGCCCGGCGCAGGGCACGGTGCGATCGGCGGCGAGCGTAGTAAGGAAGGCGGGGTAGTCGTCGAAGCTCCCCGGCAGCAGCGCCGCGTCGGCCTCGGCGCGGTGGCCGACGAGGTTCCGCACGTCGTCGAACAGCGTGTCGAGGCAGTTCAGCGAGGCATCGGCGATCGGCTCGGCCACCTCCGCCGGCCGCGCCAGCAGCGCCTCGCACACCTCGGCATGGAGGCGCGCCGCCTCGACGAGATCGCAGGCGGCCGCCTCGGCGCCGCAGGAGCCGGCGAACGCGGCGAGCGGTGCGAACGCGGCCTCGAGCTGATCGAGGATCGTCGCCGCCAGGTCCCAATCGCGGTCGCCGAGGCGCTGCTTGGCCCGGGGCTGGTGCCTGTGCGGGGCGGCGCGCTGGACGGCGAGCGCATCCTTGAGCCCCTGGAAGCTGCCGGCCGGCGCCGGGCCGCGCAGCACGCCGATCTCCAGGGCCGCCGCGCCGCGCACGACGTCGCCGCGCGGGAGGCCGAGGCCGACCAGCGGATGGGCCAGGAGCGCGATGATCCGCGCCGGGATCGCGTCGCCCTGCTCTCGGTGGAGGTCGACGGCGAGTTCCGCCGAGAGGCGCGCCATCCGGCCCGCCGCGCTGCGGCTGAGCGCGAGACCGGCGCCGTCCTCGGCGACGATGTCCCAGCGGGCGAGCTCGGCGGCGACCCGCATGGCGAGCGCCCGGTCGGGCGTGATCAGCGCGGCGGTCCGGCCCGGCGCGGCGAGCGCCTCGCGCAGGGCGACGGCGGCCATCAGCGCCTCGTCGCGCTCGTCGGCCGCCTCGGCGACGGCGAGCCCCGCCAGACCCTGCCGGCCGAGGGTCTCGCGCGCCGTCCCGTCGAGGCGCGCCCAGGTATCCGTGGTCTCGGCCGGGCGCAGGGCCTGCGACAGCAGCGCGGCGCGGGCGGTCACCTCGGGATCGTGGCCGCCGAGGTCGACGACCGCGTCCCGCGCGACGCCGAGGCAGCCGGGGCCGAGCAGCCGATGCAGCACGGCCTGCGGGTGGCCGTGGGCGATCTCGCGCTCGAAGCCTGCGCCGGTCTCGATCGCGTCCCAGCCGGCCGCGTCGAGATCCAGGTCGAGGCCGGGGAGCACCACCGCGCCGTGCGGCAGGCCCGCCACCGCGGCGATGAGCTTGGCGGTGGCCGGCACCGAGCCGGTCGAGCCGGCGATCACCACCGGGTCGCGCGGACGCTCGCGGGTGAGGCGGGCGGCCTCCGCCAGCACGAGGTCGCGCGCCCGCGAGACCGGATCGGTGAGGCCGCGCTCGGCCAGGATCCGCGGCCAGTTCTCCGCGGCGATCCGGACGAAATCGAGGGTCAGGCCGAAATAGCGCGAGTACTCGGTCTCGACGGCACCCGCGATCTCGGACCAGGGCAGGCTCTCGACGGTCAGCGCGTCCATCAGCCCTTCGAGGTCGGCGGCGAGCGCCACCGCGTCGGCGGGCGAGGCCGGCACCAGGAACGGCACCTCCTCGTCGATCGGCAGCAGCGAGCGGTCGACCGCCTGCGCCCAGGACTGCACCAGCCGGGCGAGGATCAGCCGGCGCTCAAGCTTCTGCATCTCCGGGTCGAGGCCGACGGCGGCGTTCGCGACCAGCGGCATCGCGGCGAGATCCAGCTCGGCCTCGTCCGCCTCGCCGAGCGGGATCATCCGCGGCAGCAAGGCCGCCTCGCCCAGCCGCGCCGCCAGGCGCTTGGCCAGCTCCTTCGCCACGCCCGGCGTCGGCAGGTAGATCGTGACGGCGGCGAGCGCGAGCGGGTCGCGCCCGAGATCGCCGACGAGGCGCCCGTCGAGCAGCGCATCGACCAGCGTCGGCAGGAACGGCGCGCCGCGGGTGATGGTGAAGACGTGGGCGTGTGGGTCGGTCGGGTCGATCTGGGTCAACCGAGGATCCGTTCGCGCTCGTGCGTGAAGTTGAGCACCTTCCTGCCCGACATCGCGCTGGTGCGGTAGAGGTGGAGGTCGTCGGTGATCAGGGTGACGTCCGGCTCCCGCGCGTTCGGGATCGAGACGTCGTTGAGGCCCAGCCTGTCGAAGTCGACGGAACCGACGGCATCCGCGCTCGGCGCATACGTCTCTGTCGCCGCCTTCGCGAAGGAACGGAACGCCTCGAGAACCGGAGCCAGGCGGTCCTGGTCGAATTGTCGGATCAGGTACGCGGTCTCGGCAAGGACGTTCGGCGTGGCGACGAAGATCGCCGCATCCCCGATCCGGAGTTTCAGCAGCACGAAGTCGTCGATCGTGTGGATGCGCGCGCGCCGATGCGCGGCGATGTATGATCGGGAGGCGGTCCCGACGAAGAGCAGCAGAAGCAGGTTCGTGTCGACGAGCAGGCGTCCGGCACTCAAGGTTCGACCCGGCGGTCGGTGACGGAGACGACGCGGCCGTCATCGTCCTTGAGGTGCACCACCTTGTAGGATTGTTTCGGATCGAGATCGCGCCCAAGAGCGGTCACGAGCGGCTTGGACGCGTCCCAGGGCCGCGAAAACCCGACGGTGATGAGCCGCTGGTTCAGCGCGTCGTCGAACCGGATCTCCTCGAGACCGATGTTCGTCGGCTGCTCGGCATCGAAGACCGCGGCGACGCAGTCCTTCGCCTTGGAAACCGCTTCCTTCACGTCCACCGGGACCTCCGCAGCGACCAGGGCCATCCTCGATGCGAGCAATCTACAGGTTCCGCATCCGTTCCTCAAACGGAATCGCGGCTCACCCCTCCTGCGCGCTCACCCGCACGCGCTCCTCGGCGGCGCGGATCGCGTCGGGCGTGCCGACGTGGAGCCATTGGCCGTCGAGCCGCAGCCCGGACAGGCGGCCCGCCGCGATCGCCCGGTCGAACAGCAGGTTGAGCGAGAACGCGCCGTCCGGCGTGTCGGCGAACAGCTCCGGCTTCACGATGGCGACGCCCGCGTAGATGAAGGGGGCCACCCGGCGCTCGCCGCGCCGCTCCAGCCGGCCGTCGGCGTCCATGACGAAGTCGCCCGAGCCCTCGTAGCCGAGGCTCGTGGTGGTCGGCGCCACCAGGAGCAGGATGTCCATCCGCGCCGCGTCCCAGGCCTCGATGAGCCGGGCGAGGTTCGGGGTCGGGCCCTCCAGCCAGAACGAATCCGAGTTGAACACCACGAAGGGGTCCGCGCCGACCAGGGCGAGCGCCTTCTTCACGCCGCCGCCGGTCTCGAGCAGGGTCTCGCGCTCGTCGGACACGACGATCTTCGGAAGGCCGACGCGCTTGGCCAGGTGCCCCTCGATCAGGTCGGGCAGGTAGTGGACGTTGACCACCGCGGTCTCGATTCCGCCCTCCGCCGCCCGGTCGAGGGCGTGGTCGATCAGCGCCTTGCCCGCGACCTCCACCAGGGGCTTCGGCACCGTGGCGGTGACCGGGCGCATGCGCTTGCCCAGCCCCGCGGCGAGGACGAAGGCGCGGGTGATCGCGGCTTGCGCGGTCGGCGGCGAGGCGGGGGTGTCGCTCATGCGCGGGGCTCGCGAAGGAGAGGTCGGACGGCGGTTCAGGCGGGCTCGGCCGGCGGCTCGGCGCGTCCGAGCAACCCCGGAAGGTGCTGCAGGTGCCAGTCCCGCAGGGACGCCAGCGCCGGGTGGGCGAGGTTGCGGGCGAGGTAGCCCTCGATCCGCGGGATGTGGGCGAGGTAGGCCGGCTTTCCGTCGCGCAGGTTCAGCCGGGCGAAGATGCCGAGGATCTTGGTGGCGCGCTGCGCCGCCAGGATGGCGTAGGCGGTGGCGAAGCCCTGCACGTCGAAGGCCGGATCGCGGGCGCGGCGCTCGCGGGCGTAGAGCCCGAGCAATCTGAGCTCGAACTCGGCGTTGGCGTCGACGCGGGCGTCCTGCAGCAGCGAGGCGACGTCGTAGGCCGGGTGGCCGAGCACCGCGTCCTGGAAGTCGATCACGCCGATGCGCTCCAGCCCGTCGCGCTCGGGGAGCCAGATCAGGTTGGGGGAATGGTAGTCGCGCAGCGTCCAGGTCGGTCGGGCGGGCACGGCGCCCTTCAGCACCTCGGCCCAGAGCGCGCCGAACGCGTCCCGCGCCTCGGGCGGGAGCGTGACGCCGCGCAGCGCCGGGGCATACCAGTCCGGCAGCAGCTCGGTCTCGAACAACAGCGCCTCGGCATCGTAGGCCGGGATTACGTGGTCGATGCCGTCCGCCACCGGCAGCACGCCCGGCAGCTCGACCGCGTGGAGCTTGGCGAGCAGGCGCGTCGCCTCGGCGTAGCGCTCGGGCCGCGGGCCGGCGGCGTCGACCACCGGCTCGGTGCCGAGGTCCTCGAGGATCAGCAGCCCGGTGTCGAGGTCCTCGCCGTAGATGCGCGGCGCCGAGAAGCCGAGCGCCCGCAGGCCCCGGTCGATCGCGACGAAGGCGTGGACGCTCTCGGCGAGCTTGACGATCGCGCTGTAGGGCTTTCCGTCGCGCACCGGCGGCCCGTCGGCGCGCGGCGGCGAGATCATCAGCACCGCCGAGCGGCCGTCGGGATGCGTCAGGCGCTCGTAGGCGCGCGACGACGCGTCGCCCTGCATCAGGGTGCGGGTCGCCTCGTCCCAGCCGCTGCGGGCGAGAAGGGCGCGGACCGCGCGCGCCCGGTCGAGGCGGGCGCGCATGCCCTCGGTGCCGGAGATGCGGGCGAAGCGCGAGCCCTCGCCGAACTCGGGCCGCAGCGACAGGTCGATCGACAGGACCGGCCCCTCGCGCGGCGGAAGCCGCTCGGGCCACTCGACCAGCGTGATCGCGGCCTCGGTCATCTCGTCGAAACCGAGCTCGACCAGCTCGTCGGCGCTGCGCAGCCGGTAGAGGTCGGCATGGACGATCGCGCCGAGGCGACCCTCGTAGGGCTGGATCAGCGTGAAGGTCGGGCTCGGGACCTCGAGGCTCGGATCGCCGGCAAGCTCGCGGATCAGCGCGCGCGCCAGCGTGGTCTTGCCGCCGCCGAGGCCGCCCGAGAGCGCGACGAGGTCGCCCGGCATCAGGAACTCGGCCAGGAACAACCCGAGATCCTCGGTCGCGCCCTCCTCCGGCAGGACGATCTCCCAGGCCGGCGGCTGCGCGTCCGCGGGGGGCGTGCCCGGCGAGGGGGCTGCGCCCGAGACGGCACCCTGCCGGTCGTGATCGGGATCGTCCTCGCCCAAAACCGTCAACCTCCGAGCGCCGATGCGCGGCGCGGCCTTGCAACCGTACCGGTCTATCGGAGGATCCTTAACCGAACTTCGCGAAAACGCGCATCCCCGCACGGGGCGGCACCGGTCGCGGCCGGCGCGCGCGGTCGAAGCCGGTCGTCGCGATGAGATCGGCCGGGCGTGCGGGACAGCTCGGCCCATCCGCGGCCGGTCACGCCGCGGCGATCTGCGGCGCGTCGCCGCCGGCGGCCTTCCAGCTCCGGATCAGGGCGAGGGTGTCGGCCAGCGGCACCGGGCAGCCATAGAGGTATCCCTGGCCGTAGGCGCAGCCCATCTCGGCGAGCGCCGCCGCCTCGGCCGGCGCCTCGATGCCCTCGGCCACCACGGGGATGCCGAGCTCGTCGGCGAGCACGAGGATCGTCTGGATGATCTTGCGGTTGCACGGGGTGGTCAGCATCGCCCGGACGAAAGCGCGGTCCACCTTCAGGGTCGTGATCGGCAGCTTCGACAGGTAGCTCAGCGACGAGTAGCCGGTGCCGAAATCGTCGATGGCGATGCCCATGCCCGCCTCGCGGCACACGCTGAGGGCCTCGGTGGCGCCTGCGGGATCGCGCATCACCGTGCTCTCGGTAATCTCCAGCTTCAGCGTCGCGGGGGCGATGCCGGTGGAGCGCAGCATCTCGGCGACCATCGCCGGGAAGCTCGCGCGGGCGAGGTCGTAACCGGTGACGTTGATCGAGAGGAACAGCGGCCCGTCGGCGGCGCCCGGGTTCTGCAGGGCCGCCATCATGATCTCCGGCATGATCCGGCCGACCTCGGAGACGACCCATTCGGTGATCTCGACGATCAGCCCGCTCGATTCGGCCACGGGGATGAACGTCATCGGCGGCACCAGGCCCTGCTCGGGGTGGCGCCAGCGGATCAGCGCCTCGAAGCCGGCCAGCGTTTCGGTGCCGAGCCGCACGATCGGCTGGAGGAACAGCTCGAACTCGTTGCGGTCGAGCGCCCGGCGCAGGGCGCGCTCCATCATCACCACGGAGATCGCGGCCTGGAAATCCGCCTTGAGCGCCGGCGAGGGCTCGACGGCGACGGGGCGCGCCGTCACGGCCGGGGCATGCGGCTTCAGCAGCGCGATCGCGTCGCGATAGCGGGCCATGACCACGCCGAGGCACAGGCGCAGGATCGGGTCCGCCTGCAGGAGGCGATTCTCGATCTGCGCCTCGGAGATCGGGACGAGGACGCAGTCCTCGGTCGCCCGCGCCGAGGTGGGGCGCGGGCCCGAATCGAGGATCGCCATCTCGCCGAAGATCTCGCCGGGGCCGCGCTCGGCGAGCGGTTGCTCGATGCCGTCGCGGCGCAGGAAGATCGCGGCCCGTCCGGCGACGATCAGGTAGGCCACGGTTCCGGGCTCGCCTTCCTCGAAGATCGCGCTGCCGGCGGGCAGCGTGATCGTAGCGTTGGGATCGTTCATCGTCCGGTCCATGTCCCACCGAAACTTCAGGTGGCCTGGAGCGAACTTTGCCCGACGGACATTAATCAACCTACAATTCGTTCGATCCCAAGCCGCGCAATACATACCGCCGCGAACGAATGCTGCGGCAGCGAAAAACGATCGATGACGTTGCGGCGTATACAACCACTGAATGGTCAGGCGAATACTATCTTCGATAGAAATCCGCATCGCCGGCCATCACCGGCGGCCTTCGGCGGCGCGATCACGCGACGAAGCGCCAGACGTGGCTCTGCTTGATCTCGGCATCCTCCAGCGCCCGCGTCACCGGCACGGCGTAGCTGGTGATCGCCTCGAGGCGGGCGCGCGGCAGGTAGCTGCGGCCGGGATCGCCGATGAGCACCGTGGTGCCGGCCGCGTGCAGGCGGCCGAGCCAGTCGCCGACCGCGCCGGCGAGGTCGCGCTCGTAGAAGATGTCGGCGGCGAGCACGAGGTCGACGTCGGGCACCGTGCCGATCAGGTCGGCGGAGGAGGTGGCGATGCGCCCGGAGACGTCGTTGGCGGCGGCGTTCAGCGGGATCGCCGCGATCGCGAAGGCATCGAGGTCGCTGGCGAGCACCGAGGCGGCGCCGGACCGCGCCGCCGCGATCGCCACGAGCCCGGAGCCGGAGGCGAAGTCGAGCACGCGCCGGCCGGCGGCGATGTCCGGGTTGTCGAGGAGGTAGCGGGCGAGGGCTTGCCCGCCGGCCCAGGCGAAGGCCCAGAACGGCGGCGGCAGGCCGATCTCGGCGAGCTCGTCCTCGGTCTTCTGCCACAGCTCCGTCGCCTCGTCGGCGACGTGGAGCACGATCTCCGGCGCATGCGCCACCGGCAGCAGGCGGGTGTTCGCGCGGATGAAGGCGGCGGCGTTCTCCGGCGTGAT
Source organism: Methylobacterium sp. E-041 (assembly GCF_022829665.1). Taxonomy (NCBI): domain Bacteria; kingdom Pseudomonadati; phylum Pseudomonadota; class Alphaproteobacteria; order Hyphomicrobiales; family Methylobacteriaceae; genus Methylobacterium; species Methylobacterium sp. E-041. The sequence continues at coordinate 29,748 of NZ_JAKSYQ010000285.1, forward strand.
CATGGCCCGAGCAGCTCGCGATAGAGGCCGCACACGGCCTGCACCACCGCGTGCTCCGAGAACCCGTCCTCGACGATGCGCCTGCGGGCCGCCGCGCCGAGGGCGGCCACGCGATCCGGATCGCCCGCGAGCCGGACCAGGGCGGCGGCCAGAGCCGGCGCGTCGCCGGGGGGGACGACGAGGCCCTCGATGCCGTCGCGCACCAGGGCGCGGCAGCCCGGCACGTCGGTGGTGAGCAGCGCCCGGCCGCAGGCGGCGGCCTCCAGCAGGGTGCGCGGCAGGCCCTCGCCGCCGCGGGAGGGCAGGCAGCCGACATGGGCGCCGGCGAAGGCCGCGGCCGCGTCCCGCGTCGGCCCGAGCCAGGCGACCCCGTCGCGGGACCAGTCGCGCAGCGTCGCCTCCGGGATCGCCCGGCGGTTCGAGGGATCGGGCGCGCCGTGCAGCGCAAGCTCGACCGCAACGCCCTGCGCGCGGGCGAGCCGCACCGCCTCGACGGCGACGTCGATCCCCTTCGACCACAGCATCCGCGCCACGATCGCGACCCGGAGCGGCGGATGCGGCGGCAGCGGCCGCGGCACGAACGCTTCCGGGTCGACGCCGGCACCGCCGACGATCGTCACCGCGGTGTCGGCCGGGTCGAGGCCGAGGGCAGCGGCGTCGTCCGGGTTCTCGAACAGGAAGCGGGTGCGCTTCGAGGCCAGCGGCCCGCGGATCAGGTGGCGCAGGGCGGTCCGCGAGAGGCGTCCGGCCGCGTCGGCGCGCGCGCCGATCAGCCCGAGGCCGGTGAGCGCGTAGACGCGCGCCGGGATGCCGGCCATCGCCGCCGCCGTGCCGCCGACCAGGATCCCGCGCAGCGCGATGCAGTGGACGATATCGGGCTTCCAGGCCTTCAGGATCGCGGCGAGCTGCCCCGCGGCGTAGCCGGCGGCCATCGGGTTGAGGCTGGAGCGCTCCGCCTCCAAAGCGATCACCCGGGCGCCCGTCGCCTCGACCACCGCGCGGTGGTCGCGCACCCGCGTCACCACGGCGACCGACAGGCCCATCGCCACCGCCGCCCGCGCCATCGGCAGGAAATGCGAGGCGAAGAACCAATCCTCGGTGACGACGAAGGCGAGGCGCCGCATCGGCGCGGCGGGGGCGGAAGGGGCGGCGTCCATCGCACGAGCCTCTAACACGGGCGCGCATCCGTGTACGGCGGATACGCAGGCGCCGGAACACGGCCGCGCGGCGACCGGTTGAGGGCAGGCTTTCGCAAGCGAGGAGCAGCGCTCATGGCATCGGATCTCGTGTCCTCGGACGAGACCGCCGGCACCGTCGTCGACCCGCGCGACGCGGCCGCCGAGGCCGGGCTCGCCTACGTCGACGACACGATGCCGGGCCTGACCCGGAAGAAGACCGCCAAGGGCTTCCGCTTCGTCGACGCCAAGGGCGCGCCCGTCCGCGACAAGGCGCAGGTCCAGCGGATCAAGTCCCTGGCGATCCCGCCGGCCTACACCGACGTGTGGATCTGCCCGCGCAAGAACGGCCACATCCAGGCCACCGGGCGCGATGCCAAGGGGCGCAAGCAGTACCGCTACCATCCCGATTTCCGCGCGGCGCGGGACTCGACGAAGTTCAGCCACATCATGGCCTTCGCCGACGCGCTGCCGGGCATCCGCACGCGGATCGACGCGGACATGCGGCGCAGGGGCCTGTCGCGCGAGAAGGTGCTCGCCACCGTGGTGCATCTCCTCGAGACGACGCTGATCCGCGTCGGCAACGACGACTACGCCAAGGCCAACAAGAGCTACGGCCTGACGACGCTGCGCGACCCGCACGTGACGGTCGAGGGCGCGGCGATGACCTTCCGCTTCAAGGGCAAGAGCGGCAAGACCTGGAACCTGTCGGTGAAGGACCGGCGCGTGGCCAGGATCGTCAAGGCCTGCCAGGACCTGCCGGGCCAGGAGCTGTTCCAGTACATCGACGAGGCCGGCGAGCAGCGCGACGTGACCTCGTCGGACGTCAACGCGTACCTGCGCGAGATCTCGGGGCAGGACATCACGGCGAAGGACTTCCGCACCTGGGCCGGCACGGTGCTGGCGGCGCTGGCGCTTCGCGAGTTCGAGACCTTCGACGGCGAGGCCGGCGCCAAGAAGAACGTCCGCGCGGCGATCGAGAACGTGTCGGCCCGGCTCGGCAACACGCCGACCATCTGCCGCAAGTGCTACATCCACCCGCAGATCATCGACTGCTACCTCGAAGGCGCCCTGCTGCTCCAGGTGAAGGACGCGGTCGAGAGCGAGCTGGTCGAGGATCTCGGCCGCCTGCGCCCGGAGGAGGCGGCGGTGCTGAGCCTGCTGCAGACCCGGCTCGCCGGAGACGCGCCCTCGACCGGCACGGCGAAGGCCGCGCGCCGGACGGCTCGGGCCGGCAAGGCGGCGAAGGCGAACACGCCGCGCAAGCCCGCGGCGAAGGCCGCCAAGGGCGCGGAGGCCGCGCGCGCCTGAACGCGCGCCCGCCCGGGTCGCGGCGCGCTCAATGGCGCGCCGGACCCTCGCCCGTGCTGGCCCGCGCCGATTCGGCCCCGCGACGGCCCTGCTCGGTGTCGAGCACCGGCGCGAGGCCGAGCTGACGGGCGAGCGAGACCAGATCCTTCAACCGTCCGGTCTGGGTCTTGCGGCGCAGGTTCAGGCGGTGGGTCTCCACCGTGCGGACCGACAGCATCAGGCGGCGCGCGACCTCCTTGTTGCTGAAGCCGGCGCTGAGGAAGCGCAGGACTTCGGCCTCGCGCGGCGTCAGCCCGAGGCTGTCGGCCGGCTCCGCGGACGGGGCCGTGCCCGCCTCGACCTCGCTCCGGGCGATCAGCCGCGGGGCGCCCTCGGCCAGGGCCAGCACGGCGTTGCAGAGGTCCCGCGGCGTGGCGGAGCGGGCCACGAAGGCGTCCGCCCCGGCCTCCCGCAGCGCGTCGACGTCGGCCGCGTTCAGCGCCTGGAACGCCACCAGCGTCCGCAGCGCCGGCAAGCGCGCCTTGAGGTCCACGAGGTGGCTGAGCCCGACCTGCAGCCGGGTCTCGTCCAGGAAGATCAGCGCGACGGTGTTGGCCGGGTCGACCTGGTCGAGGTCGGCCTCGCCGATCGTATGGAGCGCCGGCATGTGCTCCAGCGTCGCGCGGAAGGCGGGATTCAGCTCCTGGGGCTCGTCGAACACCAGGACGTCTACGGCCGTACTCATACCGCGCACCCTTCTTTCCCGGCATGGCACAATTCGGCCGGGGTCGGAAGAAGTGTTTCAAGACTCGTTCCAGACGAATCCTGCGGTCTTTCGCAGTCGACTTGTGTCGAAATCAGATACGGCGCCGGGCTTATACTTAACGCGTGTCTCGCACAGGCACAGCGCGATCAACCTTAACGTCCCTCCGTCTCCGCGACGACCGAGCGACGCAGGGCGGCGGGTCCCCGTGCCGGCGAAGCGGACCGGGCTTCAGCCGGCGCGGGCGAGGACGAGGTCGTTCTCGGCCGAGACGACGCGGTCGCGCCCGGAGGTCTTGGCCTCGTAGAGGGCGATGTCGGCACGCTTGGTCAGCGCGGTGACGCTGTCGCCCTCGCACCAGGTGCTGACGCCGAAGCTGCACGTCATGCGCACGGGGCCGCGCGATCCGCGGATGCGGAGGTCCCTCACCTGCAGGCGGAGGCGCCCGGCGACGGCCTCGGCCTCCGCGAGGGAAAGTCCGGGCAGCACCACCGCGAACTCCTCGCCGCCGAGGCGCCCGACGATCCCCTGGGCGCCCAGAAGCTCGGCTACGGCCTTGATCGCGGCATCGCCGACATCGTGGCCGTGCTCGTCGTTGATGCGCTTGAAATGGTCGATGTCGGCGAGCACGGCCGAGAGCGCCCCGTGGTTGCCGGCGCGCTCGGTCGCCGCGCCGACCCGGGCGAAGAAGGCGCGGCGGTTGAGCAGGCCGGTGAGCGGGTCGGTCTCGGCGAGCCGGATCAGCTCGTTCTGCATCGTGGTCAGGCGCTCAGCCGCGCGAAGGCGCGCATGCAGCTCCTCGGCGCTCGGCGGCTTCTCGATGAAGTCGTCGGCGCCGCTGTCCAAGGCCTCGGCGAGGTTCCGCGCGTTGCGCGCCGACGACATCGTGACGACGTAGAGGGGGCGGCGCGCCTCGGCGAGGAGCCGGGCCGACCAGCACAGCTCCAATCCCGTCACCGGCCGGACCTCGAGGCTGGTGATCAGCACCCGGACGCTCGGGGTCTCCTCCAGGAAATCGCGGGCGGCGGCCGAGTCCGTGAAGGCGCTCACGACGTGCCCGCGCGGTTCCAGCAGCCCGGTGATGATCTTGAGGACGACGCGGCTCGAATCGACGATGACGATGTGCATGGCGCGCGATACCGATGGAAACGGGTTCTGATGCAACCAGGCCTTAAAAACCTTAAGATGCAGTCTCGGCTCGCGCACACGTGGATGATCGGCGACGGAATCGTACGAACGCCGGCCGGCGCCGACGCGGCGCGAAGGACGAGCGGGAACCCCGATTGCGGGTGCGGGAGGCGAGCGTGACCGCGACAGGAAGGTCGGAGGGGGCGGAGGCGGCGCCGTACCCGCGCACGCCGGACGGGCGCTACTTCGTCGTCGGGGAGCGGCTCTGGCGCTGCACCGACCCGCGCCTGCCGGAAGAGGCCCGGCAACGCCACGTCGACGCGCTGATGGATGCGCGCCGCGCCGTCGGGGCGGCCAAGCGCGCCGAACGGAAGGGCGATCCCCAGGCTCCGGCGCTGCTGCGGTCGGCGCGCGGCGCCGTGCAGGCCGCCAAGGAAGCCCTCGGCGAGCGCGGGCCGGTCTGGTGGACGGATGGAGCAGAGGACCAGGGCGGGCGCCATCCGCGCAACACGCCCTATGCCGCGTGGTACGCGGCGCTCACCGAGCCCGAACGCCGCTGACGCTCAGCGCCGCGGCACGGAGACCGTGACGACCGAGACGCCGTTCCCGGACTGGACCTGCCCGCCCGAGGTCCAGGCGCCATCGCGTCCGCGCGACAGGATGCGCGGCCCCTGCCCGCGGCGGGAGGCCGGGTGAAGGCCGGGGTTGATCACGGTCAGGCTCGGCGCCGCCACCGGTGCCTCGCGCAGGCCCGAGATCGTCGGGATGCCGTAGGTGCCGTAGCTCCAGGGGGCCGGGACGATGCGGTTCGGCGAGGGCACGCTGCTGAAGGGCGCACCGATATACGCACCGCGCACCGCCTCGTCGGCGAAGCCGTACCCGACCGGACCGCCATAGGCCGAGCCGTAGCCGTAGGGTGCGACGCGCACGGTCTCGGCGTGCGCGGCCCCGACGCCGAGCGACAGGGCGGCGGCGAGCGCGAACCGGGCGGCGATCCGCGAGCGGGACGGATGGTGACGGGTCATGGATCGCAACTCCGGTCGGGACGCTGACATGCGGGGCAAACCCCGGTCTCGCCGATCTCGTTCCGGTCGGCCCGCCCAAGCCACGGGCGAAGACTGCTTAAACCGCGCGGCGAACGCTGTTGCCCACAGAATTACGCGCGGCGCCGAAGTCGATCCCGCTCAACGGCAAGTGGTGATACGGCGAACGATCCAGCCTTCGCCCTCGACCCAGAGACGACGGCGGATCCGGCTGCAGGTGCCGCCGTCGTCCTCGCCCTCGGTGGCCGAGACCGGACGGACGGGGGGCGTCACCTCGGCGACCTTGGTCACGGTCGCGGTGGCGGGGGCCGCCGACGCCGTCGTGGGGGCGGCGAAGCCGAGGAGCGCGACGAGCGCGAGGACGGGAGCAACGGACGTCGTCGACATGGATCTGGGTCTCGCCTGGGCAGCTTGGCCGGCGCGTTGGCACCGGAGCGGAGACGCTTCGTGCGTGTCCGAACGGGTAATCCGCGACCCTTCGTTTCGGTTGCAACGCCTGCGCGGATCTCGCGATGAATGCTCCGATTCGGCACGGATGAAGCGCGGATCCCGAACCGCGCCGTGCGCCCTCAGTCCAGCTGCTGGATCAGCCCGTCGCGGATCGTGACCCGGCGGTCCATGCGGGCGGCGAGCTCCATGTTGTGGGTGGCGATGAGGGCGGCCAGGCCGGAAGCGCGCACCAGCGAGAGCAGGATCGAGAAGACGTGCCCCGCGGTCGAGGGGTCGAGGTTGCCGGTGGGCTCGTCGGCGAGCAGCAGGCGCGGGCCGTTCGCGACGGCGCGCGCGATCGCGACGCGCTGCTGCTCGCCGCCGGACAGCTCCGCCGGCCGGTGGACGAGGCGGTCCTTGAGGCCGAGGAAGCTCAAGAGCTCGGTGGCGCGCGCCTTCGCCTCGCCGCGCCCGAGCCCGCGGATGAGCTGGGGCATCACCACGTTCTCCAGCGCCGAGAACTCCGGCAGCAGGTGATGGAACTGGTAGACGAAGCCCATCTCCTCGCGGCGGAAGCGCGTGCGCTCGGCATCCTTCATCGCAGCGGTCGGCTGGCCGCCGACGTAGACCTCGCCGCCGTCCGGCCGCTCCAGCAAACCGGCGAGGTGCAGCAGGGTCGACTTGCCGGCGCCCGACGGCGCGACCAGCGCGACCAGCTCGCCCGGCCAGATCGCGAGGTCGGCCCCGCGCAGGATGTCGAGCGACCGGTCGCCCTGCGCATAGCGCCGCTCGACGCGGGAAAAGAACAGGGCCGGCACCGGCGGGATGCCGGCGCTCTCGGAGGTGCCGCTCATGGAAGTGCCGCTCAGCCGTAGCGCAGCGCCTGCACCGGATCGAGCCGGGCCGCGCGCCAGGAGGGATAGACCGTCGCGGCGAGCGCGAGCAGGAACGAGGTCAGCACCACGACGGTGATCTCGGTGGGGTTCATCTCGGCCGGGATCTCGGCGAGGAACCGCACCGTCGGGTCCCAGGCGCCGGGAAACAGCATGCGCTGGATCGGCTTGATGTTCAGCGTGATCAGGATGCCGAGCCCGAGGCCCGACAGGGTGCCGACGAGGCCGATCAGCGCGCCGTTGATCAGGAAGACGCGCATCACCGTGCCGGGGGTCGCGCCCATGGTGCGCAGGATGGCGATGTCGCTCGACTTGTCGCGCACCAGCAGGATCAGGCCGGAGACGATGTTCAAGGTCGCCACGACGACGATGAGGCTCAGGATCAGGAACATCACGTTGCGCTCGACCTCGAGCGCCCCGAAGAAGGTTCGGTTGCGCTGGCGCCAATCGGTGAGCAGCACCGGCCGCTCGGCCGCCAGCTCCAGCGGCTCGCGCATGGCGGCGACCGCATCGGGGTTGTCGATGTAGATCTCGATCAGGCTGACGTCGCCCTCGCGGTTGAAGAACGCCTGCGATTCCGCGAGCGGCATGAACACGAAGGTCGAGTCGAACTCGGTCATGCCGATCTCGAAGATCGCCTTGACCGTGTAGCTCTTGGTCCGCGGCGCGGTGCCGAAGGCCGTGGTCGCGCCCTTCGGCGTCGAGAGCGTGATGGTGTCGCCGGCCTGGATCGCCAGGCTGTCGGCGAGCCGGCGGCCGATCAGCACCCCCGAGCCGTCGTCGAAGCCCTCCAGCGTGCCGCCGCGGAGCGACTTGGCGATGCCGCCGATCGCCCCGAGGTCGTCGCCGCGCACGCCGCGGACCAGCACGCCGCTGCCGCCGTAGGGCGACGAGGCGAAGGCCTGGCCCTCGACCAGCGGGATCGCGGCCCGCACGCCCGCCACCTTCGACAGGCGCTCGGACAGGTCGGCGAAATCGGTGAAGGTCCGGTCGATCGGGGTGACGAAGATGTGGCCGTTGATGCCGACGATCTTCGACAGCAGCTCGGTCCGGAAGCCGTTCATCACCGAGAGCACGATGATCAGCGTCGCGACGCCGAGCGCGATGCCGAGCACCGAGAAGAACGCCACCACCGAGACGCCGCCGCCGCGGCGGCGCGCGCGCAGGTAGCGTCCGGCGATGATCCACTCGAAGGCCGCGAACGGCGCGGTCGCCCCGCGCAGCCATGCCGGCTTCCGCATGCTCGCCTCGGTGCCGGCTTCGACCGCCATCGGAGCCTCAGGCACGCCGGATGCGGGTGATCAGGTCCACCGGCGCCAGGGTCTCGCGCTCGCCGCCGGCGCGGCGCTTCAGCTCGACCTTGCCCTCGGCCAGGCTCTTGGGGCCGACCACCACCTGCCAGGGCAGGCCGATCAGGTCCGCGGTGGCGAACTTCGCGCCCGGCCGCTCGTCGCGATCGTCGTAGAGCACGCTGAGGCCGGCGGCCTCGAGCGTCCCCTGGATCTCGGCGCAGGCGGCGTCGGTCGCGGCGTCGCCGGTCTTCAGGTTGATCAGCGCGACGTCGAACGGCGCGACCGCATCCGGCCAGATGATGCCGGCCTCGTCGTGCGACGCCTCGATGATCGCGGCGACCAGGCGGCTCGGGCCGATGCCGTAGGAGCCCATGTGGACCGGGCGCTCGATCCCGTCCGGGCCGGCAACCTTGGCGCCCATCGGCTCGGAATACTTCGTGCCGAAGTAGAAGATGTGCCCGACCTCGATGCCGCGGGCCGACATGCGGTTCTCCTCCGGCACCTCGGCGAAGGCGTCGGCCTCGTGCATCTCGTCGGTGGCGGCGTAGTGCGAGGTCCAGGCGTCGACGAGGCCCTGCAGGCCGGCGACGTCCTCGAAATCCACGGTCGCGGGTGGGATCTCGAAGTCGAGATAGGCGCGGTCGCAGAACACCTCGCTCTCGCCGGTCTGGGCGAGGATGATGAACTCGTGGCTGAGGTCGCCGCCGATCGGCCCGGTATCGGCCCGCATCGGGATCGCCTTGAGGCCGAGGCCCGCGAAGGTGCGCAGGTAGGCCACGAACATCCGGTTGTAGGCGTGGCGGGCGCCGGCCTGGTCGAAGTCGAAGGAGTAGGCGTCCTTCATCAGGAACTCACGCGAGCGCATCGTGCCGAAGCGCGGGCGCACCTCGTCGCGGAACTTCCAGGAGATCTGGTAGAGGTTCTTCGGCAGGTCCTTGTAGGAGCGCACGCTCGCCCGGAAGATCCCGGTCACGACCTCCTCGGCGGTGGGGCCGTACAGCATCTCGCGGTCGTGCCGGTCCTTGATGCGCAGCATCTCCTTGCCGTAGGCGTCGTAGCGGCCCGATTCCCGCCACGGCTCGGCGGACTGGATCGTCGGCAGCAGCAGCTCGACCGCCCCGGCCCGGTCCTGCTCGGTGCGGATCACGTCGCAGACCTTGTTCAGCACCCGCAGGCCGAGCGGCAGCCACGCGTAGATGCCGGCCGATTCCTGGCGCACGAGGCCGGCGCGCAGCATCAACCGGTGCGAGACGATCTCGGCTTCCTTGGGCGTCTCGCGCAAGGTCGGCAGGAAGTAGCGGGACAGACGCATGAGGCTTCTTTGACGGATCCGGCGGTCGGTTCGGGTCTGGCGGCGCGCGCGGACGCCGATCCCGTTGCCGGGGGCACACAACACATTGCAACCGGAAAACACAAGCGGCTTGGGTCTTCGGGGCCGGCCGGAGCCCGGTTTCGTCGCTTCGCCACCCGCCGACGGCCCCGGAGACGGTTCCCTGCAATTTCTCGGCGAAAAAACGCAGATTTGTCCCTTCGACCCGGTGACAGGACGAAATGTTGTTCCTATAAGCAGCCCGCGATGGTTGCGTAGCCCCTCAGAGGGAACGCAAAGGTCCGGGTCTCGGGAGGAAAATCGACCGCCACGCAGTCAATGCGTAGGACAACCAAAGGTCGAACCAGATTGACTGCTTGAAAAGCAAGGCCTCGGGCCTTGCTTTTTTGTTTCATACGCCTGTGAACGCTCAGGCCGGCAGCGGCCCGGTGGCCGGCACGTCTCGAGCGGTGCGCAGGTTGGCCAGCCCGTAGCCCGCCACGCAGAGGTAGCACAGCACCGGCACCCCGAGGGCGGTCCCGAGCCCGGCATGGTCGGCGAGGGTTCCGGTGATCACCGGCACGATCGCTCCGCCGACGATCGCCACGCAGACGATCCCCGACCCCTGCGCCGTGCGATCGCCCAGGCCCTCGATCGCCATCGCGAAGATCGTCGGGAACAGGATCGCGTTGGCGAGGCCGACCGTGAGCAGCGTCCAGGCGGCGACCGACCCGTGGGACAGGGCCGACACCGTGACGAGGAGGCCGGCCGCGACGGCGCAGGCCGCGAGCGCCGCGCCGGCCCGGACATGGCGCAGCGCGAGGCTGCCGACGATGCGCCCGGCCAGCGCGCCGCCCCAGTAGACGCTGAGCAGATGGCCGGCGGTGGCCGGATCCGCCCCGAGGACGCGCGGCTCCTCGAGGTAGCTGACCATCAGCGTGCCGATCGAGACTTCCGCCCCGACGTAGAGGAACAAGGCCAGGGCGCCGAGGGCGAGGCGCGGCCGGGCGAGCAGATCGAGGCCGAAGCCCGCGACCGCCGCCGTCGGCGTCTCCCGAACGCTGCCGCGAAGCGACCAGAACAGGATCGCCAGCGCGAAGAGGCCGGCCGCGATGGCGAGGAACGGCCCCTGCAGCACCGCCGCCTCGGCCTGCCGCGCGGCGGCGAGCATGGCGGGCGAGGCGGTCGCTGCATCGGCCGGCGCCGGAGCGTCGCGGCCGAGGATCGCCCAGGCGCCGACCGCCGGGCCGACGGTGGTGCCGAGCGCGTTGAAGGTCTGCGCCAGCGTCAGCCGGCTCGACGCCCGCTCGGGCGCACCGAGCCGCGCGACCAGCGGGTTCGCCGCGACCTGCAGCACCGCGATGCCGGACGCCATCACGAACAGGGCGAGGAGGAACAGCGGGAACACGCCGGCCCGCGCGGCGGGCGCGAACAGCACGCAGCCGGCCGTCATCACCAGGAGCCCGAGCACCAGCCCGCGCATGTAGCCGATGCGGGAGACGAGGAGGCCGGCCGGCAGGGAGACCACCGCGTAGGCGATGAAGAACGCGAACTGCGTCAGCGTCGCCTCGGCGTAGCTCAGCGCGAACAGGCTCTTGAGCTTCGGGGTGACGATGTCGACGAGAACGGTGGCGAGCCCCCAGGTGAAGAACAGCGCCAGGACGATCGGCAGGAGCCGCCGTGCCGCCGCACCGGCGGCGGCCTCGCCCTCCGGCGTTGCGCCCGGCGCCAGCATGCGATCCTCCGTCGTCCTGGGATGACGGGCGGTCGAGCGCCGCGCCACGGCGAAGCTTTCGCCAAGCGTCGACGGGCTGTCAACGCGACATCCGGGAGCGGAAGGCGCCTAGAGGCCCGTCAGGGGGAACGCGGCGAGCGCGACCAGGAAGGCCGCGCCGGCGGCGAGCGTCGTCCAGATCGCCTTCTCGCGGAGCCGCGGCGCGGCCGGCGCGCCGGGATCCTGGCCCGGCACCACGCGGGCCGGGTCGGTCTCGGCCTGGTTGCGGATCGGCAGGATCGCGAAGAGCAGCGTCCACCACACCACGAAGTACAACGCGCTCGCGCCGAACACCGTGAGACGGAACTGCAGAACCGCCACCGCGACGAAGGCGGCCACCAGAACCAGCACGACGCCGAGCGTCCGCGGCGTCGTGCGCGCCACGGCCTTCAGAAGCGCGTTCACCCGGATCAGACCTGCTCCAGCTCGGTCAGCGTCCCGAGGAAGTCCTTCGGGTGCAGGAACAGCACCGGCTTGCCGTGCGCGCCGATGCGGGGCTCGCCGGTGCCGAGCACGCGGGCGCCCTCGGCCTTGAGCCGGTCGCGGGCGGCGATGATGTCGTCGACCTCGTAGCAGACGTGGTGGACGCCGCCGCCCGGGTTGCGCTCGACGAAGCTGGCGATCGGCGAATCCGCGCCGAGCGGCGCCATCAGCTCGATCTTGCTGTTGGGCAATTCGACGAACACGACGGTGACGCCGTGCTCGGGCTGCGGCAGCGGCGCGGTCAGCGTCGCGCCCAGCGTCTCGCGATAGACCTTGCAGGCGGCGTCGAGATCGCGCACCGCGATGGCGACGTGGTTGAGCCGGCCGATCATTGGTTTCTCCCTAACTGTCTTCCGCGAGAGGACGCTGCGCCCCATTCGAGGTCTCCACCGACCTAACGATCCGGAGCCCCCTGGCAACCCGAACCCGTCGTTCACGGGCTCCGTCGGCGAGCCCGGAACCCAGAGCCGCCGCGGCGTGCCGGTGACGACGCCGCCGGCGGTTCTGGATCCCGGGCTCCGCTTCGCGGCCCCGGGATGACGGGGTTGGAGCGGATACGCGCCGGTCCGAGCCGAGACTCGAGAGCCGGATCGCCGCTGCGAATGCGGGTCGAATGCGCGGAGCGACGTTTTCGCAGGCGCCCTCCCCCCCCCCCAGCGGGGGGAAGGTAGAAATCAGACCTCGACCACCTGCACGTGGCAGGCGGGCTTCTTGCCCCAGACCTCGTTGACGGCCGAGCGCACGGCGCGGTCGACCGCCTTCTCGACGGCCTCCGAGTCGCGGCGCTTGCCCTTCGACATGCCCGACAGGGTACGCGACACCGAATCGACCACGGTGTCGATCAGCGGCGCGCCGCCGCGGCCGCGGTTGGGCAGGCCGATGATGTCGACCGCCGGCTCGCCCAACACCTCGCCGCTCTCGTCGATGGCGATCGCCACCGAGACGAGGCCGGCCTGGGCGAGCTTGCGCCGCTCGGGGATCGCGCGGTCCTTCCCGTCGATCAGGACGTTGCCGTCCTTGAACAGGCGGCCCGACTTCACGTGGTCGATGATCTCCGGCTTGCCCGGGCTCAGGCGGATCAGGGTGCCGTTGCGGGCCTTGACCACGTTGTCGACGCCGTGGGCGCGGGCGAAGCGCGCATGCTCGTCGAGGTGAAGCGCCTCGCCGTGGACGGGGATCGCCGTCTGCGGGTGCGTCCAGGCGTACATCTCGGCCATCTCGTCGCGGCGCGGGTGGCCGGAGACGTGGACCAGCTCGGTCCGGTCGGTGATGACCTCGACGCCCTGCTCGATCAGGTCGTTGATGATCGCGCCGACGTCGCGCTCGTTGCCGGGGATGGCGCGCGAGGAGAAGATCACCTGGTCGCCGGCGGCGAGCGCGATGTCCGGATGGTCCTTGCGGGAGACGCGGGCGAGCGCCGCCCGGGGCTCGCCCTGCGAGCCGGTGAGCAGCGCCACGACCTTGTCGCGCGGCAGGTCGCGCCACGAATCGGCGCGGCGGAACTCCTGCAGCCCGTCGAGGAAGCCGCATTCGCGGGCGACGTCGATGACCCGGTCCATGGCGCGGCCGACCGCGACCACCTCGCGCCCGCAGGCCTTGGCGGCTTCGGCCACCGCGCGGATGCGGGCGACGTTCGAGGCGAAGGTCGTCACCGCCACGCGCTGGGGCGCGGCCGCGATCAGCTTGGCCAGGGTCGAGGCGACCTCGGCCTCGCTCGGCGAGAATCCCTCGCGGACGACGTTGGTCGAATCGCAGACCAGCGCCAGGATGCCCTCGTCGCCCATGGCGCGGAAGGCCTCGGCCGAGGTCACGTCGCCGAGGATCGGCGTCGGGTCGATCTTCCAGTCGCCGGTGTGCAGCACGAGGCCGGCCGAGGTGCGGATCGCCACCGCATTCGATTCCGGGATCGAGTGCGAGACCGGCACGTAGTCGATCTCGAACGGCCCGAGCGTCACGCGCCGGCCCGGCTTGATCTCGCGCAGGTCGACCTTCGGCGCGCCCGGCTCCGACAGGCGCCGGGTCTCGAGCAGGCTCTTGGCGAAGCGGGTCGCGTAGACCGGCACCTTGAGGCGCGGCCACAGCTCGCTGATCGCGCCGATATGGTCCTCGTGCGCGTGGGTGATGAAGATCCCGAGAAGGTCCTTCTTGCGCTCCTCGATGTAGGAGAGGTCCGGGAACATGAGGTCGACGCCGGGCATCGCCTCCTCGCTCGCGAACCCCATCCCGCAATCGACCATGATCCACTTGCGGCCCTTCTCCGACCCGAAGCCGTAGAGCGCCGCGTTCATCCCGATCTCGCCCACGCCGCCGAGCGGCAGGAAGACGAGCTCGTCCTGTCCCGTTGTCATAAATCCAGAATCCATCTCATGCCGCCGTCGCGGCCGTCCCAAAATGCACCTCGCCCGCCGTCACGGTCCGCCGCGTTCCATCGGGGGCGAGGATCACGAGCCGCCCCCCCTCGTCGATGTCTTCGAAATCGCCGACCAGGGTCTCCGTCCCGCTGCGGACCGCGATGCGCGATCCGAGGCCGGAGGCCCGTGCGAGCCAACGCTCGCGAATCTCAGGAAATCCCCGTCCGCGATCCCAGATACGGGCCGCCACGGCAAGCTTATTCGTCAGATCCGCCAACACCATGCCGGCATCAAGTGGGTATCCGAGCCCCGCCAGAGAGGTGGCGGAGGCCGAAAACGCCTCCGGGACGTCTGCGACATTGACGCCGAACCCGATCGCCACCGCCCGCCGGCCGCCCCGCAGCGTCTCCGCCTCGAGCAGGATGCCGGCGAGCTTGGCCCCGCCCGCGAGCACGTCGTTCGGCCATTTGAGGCCGAACGTCCCGGCCGAGTCGGGGCCGCAGGCCGCGTCCAGGGCCTTGACCAGCGCGATGCCGGCGACGAAGCCGAGGCCGGCGACCCGCTCCGGCTCGACACCGGCCACCGGCCAGAGCACGCTCGCGGTCAGGTTCCCCGGGATCGAGGCCCAGACGTTGCCGCGCCGGCCGCGGCCGGCCTCCTGGGCACGCGCCGCGATCCAGAGCGGCCCGGTCGCGCCGGCGCGGGCCTGGTCGAGCGCCTCGGTGTTGGTCGAGCCGAGGCGGTCGTGGACGTGAAGGCGGTGCCCGGCCGCCCGCGCACCCTCGCCGAGACGGAAGTCCAAGGCCCTAGAACAGCGACTTGGCTGCCGCGCCCGCCGCCCCGACGAGCGGTGCCGGCAGCAGCCAGAACAGGATCACGACGACGCTCGACAGGGCGAGAACGATGCGCAGGCCCGGCGCCATCGCCTCGTAGGGCGCCTTGGCCTCGTCGAAGTACATGATCTTGACCACGCGGATGTAGTAGTACGCCCCGACCACGCTGGTGACTACGCCGATGACGGCCAGCGCCACGAGGTTGGCCTGGATCGCGGCGGCGAAGACGTAGAATTTGCCGAAGAACCCCGCGAGCGGCGGGATGCCGGCCAGCGAGAACATCATCATCGCGAGGCAGAACGCGATCCACGGATGGGTGCGCGAGAGGCCCGACAGGTCCTCGATCGTCTCGAACATCTCGTTCCGGCGGCGGAGCGAGAGGATGATCGCGAAGGCGCCGAGCGTCATCGCGAGGTAGATGATCATGTAGACCACCACGCCGCGGATGCCCTCCTCGGTGCCGGCGGCCAGCCCGATCAGCGCGTAGCCGACGTTGCCGATCGACGAGTAGGCCATCAGGCGCTTGAGGCTGCGCTGGCCGATCGCCGCGAACGAGCCCAGCGTCATCGAGGCGATGGCGATGAACACGATGATCTGCTGCCAGATCGCGGTCACGTCGGGGAAGGCGCCGATGAAGACGCGGACCGTCATCGCCATCGCCGCCATCTTCGGGGCGGAGGCGAAGAACGCCGTCACCGGGGTCGGCGAGCCCTCGTAGACGTCGGGCGTCCACATGTGGAACGGCACCGCCGCCAGCTTGAACGAGACGCCGGCGGCGACGAACACGATGCCGAGCACGATGCCGAAGCCGGCATCCTCGTGCAGCGCCGAGACGATGCCCGGGAACGACACCGTGCCGGTGAAGCCGTAGACCAGCGAGGCGCCGTAGAGCAGCATGCCCGAGGAGAGCGCGCCGAGGACGAAGTACTTGAGGCCGGCCTCGGTGGATTTCAGGTCGTCGCGGTGGAACGCGGCGATGACGTAGGCGGCGAGCGACTGCAGCTCGAGCCCGAGATAGAGCGCGATCAGGTCGTTGGCCGAGACCATGATCAGCATGCCGATCGTGCACAGCACGATCAGGATCGGGAACTCGAACCGGTCGATGCGCTCGCGCTGGAAGTAGTCGCGCGAGAGCAGGATCGTCGCGGCCGAGCCCAGCAGCACCAGGGCCTTCATCACCTTCGAGAAGCCGTCCTGGATGAAGCTGCCGGACAGCGTGGTCACCTTGGTGCCGGCCGGCTGCGACATCACCACGAACAGGGCCACCAAGAGCAGCGCGAGGGCGCCGACGTTGACGGTCTCGACGGAGCGCTCGCCGCGGAAGGCGCCGTAGAGGATCAGCACCATCACGCCGATGCCGAGGATCAGCTCGGGCAGCAGCGGGGTGAGCGAGGGCAGGACGGTCTGCACGGTCTGGACGGTCGGCATCTCTGGCCCTGCCTTCAGCGCGCGAGGGGCAGCGCGGCGGCCGCGGTCTGCGTGTTCGAGAGGGCGGCCTTCATGCTCGTCATCAGCGCCTCGGTGGAGGGGGCGAAGACGTCGAGGATCGGGGCCGGGTGGACGCCGTAGTAGATCGTCAGCGCGACGAGCGGCGCGAGGATCAGCTTCTCGCGGTTGTCGAGGTCCAGGATGCCCTGGAGGTTGGGCTTCTCGAGCTTGCCGTAGATCACGCGGGCGTAGAGCCACAGGGCGTAGCCGGCCGACAGGATGATGCCGAAGACCGAGAAGAACGCCACCGTCGGGTTGGCCTTGAACGCCCCCATCATCGCCAGGAACTCGCCGACGAAGCCGGAGGTGCCGGGCAGGCCGACATTGGCCATGGTGAACACCATCATCGCCACCGCGTAGAGCGGCATCCGCTTCACGAGGCCGCCATAGGCGGCGATCTCGCGGGTGTGCATCCGGTCGTAGACCACGCCGACGCCGAGGAAGAGCGCGCCGGAGACGATGCCGTGGGAGATCATCAGGAACAGCGCGCCCTGGATGCCCTGCTCGTTGAGGGTGAACAGGCCGAGGGTGACGAAGCCCATATGCGCCACGGAGGAGTAGGCGATCAGCTTCTTGATGTCGGTCTGCATCAGCGCGGTGAGCGAGGTGAAGATGATCGCGATCACCGACAGCGCGAAGACGAGCGGCGCGAAGGTGTGGCTCGCATCCGGCAGCATCGGCAGCGAGATCCGGATGAAGCCGTAGCCGCCCATCTTGAGCAGGATGCCGGCCAGGATCACCGAGCCGGCGGTGGGCGCCTCGACGTGCGCGTCGGGGAGCCAGGTGTGGACCGGCCACATCGGCATCTTCACCGCGAAGCTCGCGAAGAAGGCCAGCCACAGCCACCATTGCATGCCCACGGGGAAGCGGGTCTGGAGCAGGGTCGGGATGTCGGTCGTGCCGGCCTGCCAGTACATCGCCATGATGGCGAGCAGCATCAGCACCGAGCCGAGCAGCGTGTAGAGGAAGAACTTGAAGCTGGCGTAGATGCGCCGCTTGCCGCCCCAGATGCCGATGATCAGGAACATCGGGATCAGGCCGGCCTCGAAGAACAGGTAGAACAGCACCAGGTCGAGCGCCTGGAACACGCCGATCATCGTCGTCTCGAGCACGAGGAAGGCGACGAAGTACTCCTTCACTCGCGTCTCGATGGAATGCCACGAGGCGCCGATGCAGAACGGCATCAGGAACGTCGTCAGCAGCACCAGCGGCATCGAGAAGCCGTCGACGCCGAGCTTGAACCGGATCGTCTCGGCGAGCCAGGCATGGCT
Organism: Methylobacterium sp. E-041; assembly: GCF_022829665.1. Taxonomy (NCBI): domain Bacteria; kingdom Pseudomonadati; phylum Pseudomonadota; class Alphaproteobacteria; order Hyphomicrobiales; family Methylobacteriaceae; genus Methylobacterium; species Methylobacterium sp. E-041. Next base: position 47,270 of record NZ_JAKSYQ010000285.1, read on the forward strand.
CTCGACCAGCTGGAAGCTCGCCGAGGTCGCGTCGTAGCGGTTCCAGGCCACCAGCGAGAGCAGGAAGGTGACGACCGTGGTGGCGAGCGCCGCCCAGCGGGCGTTCTTCGCCACCGCCTTCTCGTCGCCCGACAAGGTCAGGATGAAGGCCGCGCCGCAGAGCGGCACGATCAACAGCCCGGAGAGGAGCCCTAAGCCGAACATCTAGCGATCCATCCCGTTCGTGAGGGCGGCTTGCGACGCGAGGCCCATCAGTGCCCCCCCGGCTTCGGCAGGCCGGCCATCAGGTACCAGCTCAGGATGCCCGCGACGCCGATCAGCATCACGAAGGCGTAGTGGTAGACGTAGCCGGTCTGGAAGCGGACGACGCCGCGGGTCACGTCGACGACGCGGGCCGCGATCCCGTCCGGGCCGGCGCCGTCGATGGCGCGGCCGTCGACCTGCTTCCACAGGAACAGGCCGAAATCCTTGGCCGGACGCACGAAGATCCGGTCGTAGAGCTCGTCGACGTACCACTTGTTGAGCAGGAACCGGTACAGCACCGGTTGCTGGGCGGCGAGCTCGGCCGGCAGCTTCGGCCGGCGGATGTACATCACGAAGGCCAGCACGAAGCCGAGCACCAGCATGATGAACGGCGCGTAGGAGACGAGCGCCGGCACGTGGTGGATGTCGTGCATGATGTGGTTGTCGGGGCCGTGCGCCAGCGCGTGGCCCCAGAACGCCTCCATGCCCTCGCCGATGAAGCGGTCCTTGAAGATCAGGCCGGCGAAGAGTGCGCCGAAGGCGAGCACGCCGAGCGGGATCGTCATCACCAGGGGCGATTCGTGCGGCGTGTGATCGCCGTGATGGCCGTGCCCGTGATGGTCGTCGGCGACGAGGTCGCTCCTGTGCGCCGGCTCGACGTCGTGGCCGCGATCGTCGTGGGCGACGCCCTCGGTGTGGCCGGGCGCGCCGTCGGCCTCGTGGGCCGCGGACGCGTGGGCGACGGCCGGCGCCGCGTGGTCGTCGTGGTGGGCATGCGCCCCCCAGCGGGCCGGCCCCTCGAAGGTGAGGAAGAACAGGCGCCAGGAGTAGAACGAGGTGAAGAACGCCGCGATCACGGTGGCGAGGAAGGCCAGGGTGTGCCCGGGACGCGTCGAGGCATAGGCCGCCTCGATGATCGCGTCCTTGGAATAGTAGCCGGCGGTGAAGGGGAAGCCGATGAGCGCGAGGGTGCCGATCGCCATCATCGCCGTGGTGAACGGGATGTAGCGGCGCAAGGACCCCATGTTCCGCATGTCCTGCTCGTGGTGCATCGCGTGGATGACCGAGCCGGCGCCGAGGAACAGCAGCGCCTTGAAGAAGGCGTGGGTGAACAGGTGGAAGATGCCGGCGGAATAGGCGCCGACGCCGAGCGCGACGAACATGTAGCCGAGCTGCGAGCAGGTCGAGTACGCGATCACCCGCTTGATGTCGTTCTGCACCAGGCCCACGGTGGCGGCGAAGAAGGCGGTGATGCCGCCGATGACCGTGACGAAGACCAGCGCGTCGGGCGCGAGCTCGAACAGCGGCGACAGGCGCGCCACCATGAAGACGCCGGCGGTGACCATGGTCGCGGCATGGATCAGGGCCGAGACCGGGGTCGGGCCTTCCATCGCGTCCGGCAGCCAGGTGTGGAGCAGGAACTGCGCCGACTTGCCCATCGCGCCCATGAACAGCAGCAGGCAGGTCAGGGTGAGCGCGTGCCAGTCCTGGCCGAGGAAGTGGAAATGCGCGTCCTTGAGCTCGTTCACCCGCGGGAAGATGCCGTCGAAGGCGACCGAGCCGAACAGCACGAAGACCAGGAAGATGCCGAGCGAGAAGCCGAAATCGCCGACGCGGTTGACGATGAAGGCCTTCATCGCGGCCGCGTTCGCAGAGGGCTTCTCGTACCAGAACCCGATCAGCAGGTAGGAGGCGAGGCCGACGCCCTCCCAGCCGAAGAACATCTGCACGAGGTTGTCGGCCGTCACCAGCATCAGCATGGCGAAGGTGAAGAGCGACAAGTAGGCGAAGAAGCGCGGCCGGTGCGGATCCTCCTCCATGTAGCCGACGGAGTAGAGGTGCACGAGCGTCGAGACGGTGGTGACGACGACAAGCATCACCCGGGTCAGCGTGTCGATGCGGAAGGCCCAGTCGACGGTGAGGTCGCCGGCCGTGAACCAGGTCGCGACCTGCACCCGCGTGGCGTGGTCGCCCTCAATAAACACGCCCCAGGACAGGAGCGCCGAGAAGGCGAGGCAGGCGGTGGTGACGTACTCGCAGACCCGCGCGCCGAGGAAGCGCCCGAACAGCCCGGCGATCAGGGCGCCGATGAGCGGGAAGAAGACGATCGCGTGATACATCGTGCGGTCCGGCCTCGCGGGGCAGCAGGTTTCTGGCGGAAGGACGTCGCGGGGGTCCCCGCTTAACCCTTCATCATGCTGATGTCCTCGACCGCGATGGAGCCGCGGTTGCGGAAGAACACCACGAGGATGGCGAGCCCGATCGCGGCCTCGGCCGCGGCGACGGTCAGGACGAACAGGGCGAAGACCTGGCCGGTGATGTCGTTCAGGTAGGTCGAGAACGCGACGAAGTTGATGTTGACCGCGAGCAGGATCAGCTCGATCGACATCAGGATGACGATGACGTTCTTGCGGTTGATGAAGATCCCCAGCACGCCGAGCGTGAACAGGATCGCGGCGACCGTGAGGTAGTGGCTGAGGCCGATCATCGTGCTGTTTCCGCCCAAGTCTTCAGGGTCGCCCAAGCCGTCCGAGCCGCGGCCATCAGACCTCGACGCCCTGGCGCGAGGGCACCTTCCGGGTCTCGACCGCGTCCCCTTGGGTCCGCGCGTTCTGCAGGGCGATGTTCTGCCGCTTGACGCCGGGTCGGTCGCGCAGGGTCAGCACGATGGCGCCGATCATCGCGACGAGCAGGATCAGGCCGGCGATCTGGAAGAAGTAGACGTATTCCGTGTACAGCACCCGGCCGAGGATCACCGTGTTGCTGGTGTGCTCGCCCGCCGCCACGTTGCCGAGCGGCGCTTGCACCAGGCCGGGATCGATCGTCCACGAGCCGACGACGAGCAGAAGCTCGATCAGGAACACCGCGCCGATCATCGCGCCGATCGGGAGATACTGCTGGAACCCCTGCCGGAGCTGGGCGAAATCCACGTCGAGCATCATCACGACGAACAGGAACAGCACCGCGACCGCGCCGACGTAGACCACGACCAGGATCATCGCCAGGAACTCGGCGCCCATCAGCACGAACAGGCCGGCCGCGTTGACGAAGGCCAGGATCAGGAACAGCACCGAGGCGATGGGATTGCGGGACGCGATCACCATGAAGCCCGAGGCGATGGTGAGGCCCGCGAACAGGTAGAAGAAGGCGGCGGCTGCGGTCATGCGCTTGTCGGGATCGGCCGCCGGAGCGGCCCCTTCTGCCTCATGAGAAAACGGTCCGCAAAAACGGTCCGGACCCGGCCGGCCGTCTATAGAACCCGCTCCCGCGCCGCACAACCCGCGGCGCCGGCGACGGGGCGGGGATGTCAGCGGTAGGGGGCGTCCATCGCGAGGTTTCGCGCGATCTCGCGCTCCCAGCGGTCGCCGTTCAGGAGAAGCTTCTCCTTGTCGTAGAGCAGCTCCTCGCGGGTCTCGACCGAGAACTCGAAGTTCGGCCCCTCGACGATGGCGTCGACCGGGCAGGCCTCCTGGCACATGCCGCAGTAGATGCACTTCACCATGTCGATGTCGTAGCGCGTGGTGCGGCGCGTGCCGTCGTTGCGGCGCGGGCCGGCCTCGATGGTGATCGCCTGCGCCGGGCAGATCGCCTCGCACAGCTTGCACGCGATGCAGCGCTCCTCCCCGTTCGGGTAGCGGCGAAGCGCGTGCTCGCCGCGGAAGCGCGGCCCGCGATGGCCCATCTCGAAGGGGTAGTTGATCGTCGCCTTCGGCTTGAAGAAATACTTCATCGCGAGGACGAACCCCGAGACGAACTCCTTCAGCAGAAGGCCCTTGGCGACCTGATCGAGCTTCATGCCGCGATCTCCGATTCCTGGGTGAGGCTCACGCGCGACGTCACTCATGCACCTGGAGCGAGGCCGGTCAGCTTGAGCACGAAGGCGACGACGACGACCGAGGCGAGCGAAAGGGGCAGGAAAACCTTCCAGCCCAGCCGCATGAGCTGGTCGTAGCGGTAGCGCGGCACCATGGCCTTCACCATGGCGATCATGAAGAACAGGAAGCTGGCCTTGAGCGCGAACCAGATCAGCCCCGGCACCCAGGTGAAGGGCGCGAACGGGATCGGCGAGAGCCAGCCGCCGAGGAACAGCACCGTGCCGAGCGCGCACATGGTCATGATCGCCACGTACTCGCCGAGCATGAACAGCAGGTACGGCGTCGAGGAGTACTCGACCATGTAGCCGGCGACGAGCTCCGATTCGGCCTCGGGCAGGTCGAAGGGCGGACGGTTGGTCTCGGCGAGCGCCGAGATGAAGAACACGACGAACATCGGGAACAGCCACAGCCAGTACCAGCCGAGGATGCCGAGCGAGGTGTCCTGCGCGATGACGATCTTCGACAGGTTGAGCGAGCCGGCGCAGAGCAGCACGCAGATGATCACGAAGCCGAGCGAGACCTCGTAGGAGATCATCTGCGCCGCCGAGCGCAGCGCACCGAGGAAGGCGTATTTCGAGTTCGAGGCCCAGCCGCCCATCAGGACGCCGTAGACGCCCAGCGACGAGATCGCGAAGATGTAGGTCATGCCGACGTTGAGGTCGGCCAGCGCCCAGCCCTCCGCGAGCGGGATCACGGCCCAGGCCGCGAGCGCCAGCGTCGCGAAGACCAGGGGCGCCAGCAGGAACAGCGCCTTGTTGGCGCCGGCGGGAATCACCGGCTCCTTCAGCACGAACTTCAAGAGGTCGGCGAAGGACTGGAACAGGCCGAACGGGCCGACCACGTTCGGCCCGCGTCGCAACTGCACCGCCGCCCAGATCTTGCGGTCGGCAAGCAGCGCGTAGGCGATGAAGACGAGCAGGCAGGCGAGCAGCAGGAAGCTCTTCAGCGCCAGCAGCAGCACGAGGCCCACGGTTTCCCAAGGTGTCATGGCGGCCCCTTACTCGGCGGCTTCGAGGGCGCGCCCGCGGGCGAGGCTCGAACATTCGGCGAGCACGCGCGAGGCGCGCGCGATCGGATTGGTGAGGTAGAAGTCGAGCACCGGCGAGGCGAAGGTCGCCTTCGCGACCTCGCCGCCGAGGCCGGCCAGGCGATCGACCGCCGCGACCGTGTCGCCCGGCTCGACGCTGCCGATGGCGGCCATGTGGGGGTGCTCGGCGTAGAGCGCCCGGCGCAGGGCCACCAGCGAATCGAACGGCAGGCGGTGGCCGAGCACGTCCGAGAGCGCGCGCAGGATGGCCCAGTCCTCGCGGGCGTCGCCCGGCGGGAAGCCGGCGCGGTTGGCCTGCTGAACCCGGCCCTCGAGGTTGACGTAGGTCGCGCTCTTCTCGGTGTAGGCGGCGCCCGGCAGCACCACGTCGGCGCGGGAGGCGCCGCGGTCGCCGTGGGTCCCCTGGTAGATCACGAAGGCGCCGGCCCCGACCGTGCACTCGTCGGCACCGAGGTTGAACACCACGTCGAGGGCGCCGGGCGCGATCATGCCGGCGAAGTCGAGCCCGCCTTCCCCCGGCACGAAGCCGAGATCCAGCGCCCCGACGCGGGCGGCCGCGGTGTGCAGAACGCCGAAGCCGTTCCACGCCGGCGTGACGGCGCCGACGTCCTTGGCGAGCGCGGCGGCGGCGGCAAGCACCGCCGAATCGGCGAGCGCGGCGGCACCGACGATCACCATCGGACGCTCGGCGCCCTTCAGGATCTCGAGGAAGCTGTGCTCGCCCTTGGCCAAAGCCGTCAGCGTGTCGGTGCCGGCACCGAGATAGGTGTGGGGATAGGTGAGGTCGGTGGCCTCGCCGATCAGGCCGACCGCGAGCGGCCCCATCCGCCAGCGCTTGCGGATGCGGACGTTGAGGAGCGACGCCTCGGTCCGCGGGTTGGCACCGACGAGCAGGATCGCGTCCGCCGCCTCGATGCCGGGGATCGTCGGGTTGAACACGTAGGCGGCGCGGCCCCAGGCCGGATCGAGCCGCTCGCCGCCCTGGCGGCAATCGCGGTTGGCGACGCCGAGCGCGGTCATCAGGCTCTTGAGCGCGTAGGTCTCCTCGACCCCGGCGAGATCGCCGACCAGCGCGCCGATGCGCTTGGGATCGGTGCCCTTCACCCTGGCCGCGATCGCGGCGAAGGCCTCGCCCCAGGAGGCGGGGCGCAGGCGGCCGTTCTCGCGCAGGTACGGCCGGTCGAGGCGCTGGACGCGCAGGCCGTCGACGGGGTGGCGGGTCTTGTCCGAGATCCACTCCTCGTTGATGTCCTCGTTGACCCGAGGCTCGATCTGCATGACCTCGCGGCCGCGGGCGTCGACGCGGATCGCCGAGCCGACCGCGTCCATCACGTCGACCGATTCGGTCTTCGACAGCTCCCACGGGCGGATGTTGTAGCTCTGCGGCTTGGGCACGAGGGCGCCGACCGGGCAGAGGTCGGCGACGTTGCCCTGCAGCTCCGAGCCCATCGCCTCCTCGAGGTAGCTCGTGATCTCCATGTCCTCGCCGCGGCCGATCGCGCCGAGATCCGGCACGCCGGCGACCTCGGCGAGGAAGCGGACGCAGCGGGTGCAGTGGATGCAGCGGTTCATCGCGGTCCGCACCAGCGGGCCGATGTACTTCTCCTCGACCGCGCGCTTGTTCTCGCCGTAGCGGGTCGAGTCGACGCCGTAGGCCATCGCCTGATCCTGCAGATCGCAATGGCCGCCCTGGTCGCAGATCGGGCAATCGAGCGGGTGGTTGATGAGGAGGAACTCCATCACCCCCTCGCGCGCCTTCTTCGTCGTTCCAGAGCGCGTGAGGACCTCCGGCGGCTCGCCGTTCGGGCCGGGCCGGCAATCCTTGACCGCGTAGGCGCAGGAGGCCACCGGCTTGGGCGCGCCCTTCAGCTCGACCAGGCACATCCGGCAATTGCCGGCGATCGACAGCCGCTCGTGGAAGCAGAAGCGCGGGATCTCCGCGCCCGCCATCTCGCAGGCCTGCAGCAGGGTGAATTCGGCCGGAACATCGACCTCGATGCCGTCGACGAGGATTTTGGTCATGCGCGCTTCTCAGTGCGTCGTGTCGGCGAGATCGAGCCTGCGCTCGATCCGCTCGACCGGAAGTTCGAGACGGTCGATCCGGCGATGGACGCCGGCCAGATTCTCTTCGATGCCGGACAGCCGCACCTTCACATCGTGCATGTCGGCACGCAGCCGATCGACCTTCTCATCGATGCGACGGAGGTACACGAGCATCGGGTTGTCGGGCTGGTCGGTCATCGGCTTCACTCCGCGGCCATCGGCACCGCATCGGAATGCGGGTTGGCGCTGTAGCGGTCGATCCGCTTCTCGATCTCGGGGCGGAAATGGCGGATCAGGCCCTGGATCGGCCAGGCCGCCGCGTCGCCGAGCGCACAGATCGTGTGACCCTCGATCTGCTTGGTGACGTCGAGCAGCATGTCGATCTCGCGCTTCTGAGCGCGGCCTTCCGCCATGCGCAGCATCACCCGCCACATCCAGCCGGTGCCCTCGCGGCAGGGCGTGCACTGCCCGCAGGACTCGTGCTTGTAGAAGTACGCGATGCGGGCGATCGCCTGGACGATGTCGGTCGAGCGGTCGAGCACGATCACCGCCGCCGTGCCGAGGCCGGAGCCGAGGTTGCGCAGGGTGTCGAAGTCCATTTTCGCGTCGATGATCTGCTCGGCCGGCACCAGCGGCACCGAGGAGCCGCCGGGGATCGAGCACAGCAGGTTGTCCCAGCCGCCGCGCATGCCGCCGCAATGCTTGTCGACGAGCTCGCGGAAGGTGATCCCGAGCTCCTCCTCGACGTTGCACGGCTTGTTGACGTGGCCGGAGACGCAGAACAGCTTGGTGCCGGTGTTGTTCTTGCCGCCCAAGCCCGCGAACCACGCGCCGCCGCGGCGCAGGATCGTGCCGGCGACCGCGATCGACTCGACGTTGTTCACCGTCGTCGGGCAGCCGTAGAGGCCCATGTTGGCCGGGAACGGCGGCTTGAGGCGCGGCATCCCCTTCTTGCCCTCGAGGCTTTCCAGCAGCGCCGTCTCCTCGCCGCAGATGTAGGCCCCGGCGCCGTGGTGGACGTAGATGTCGAACGGGTAGCCGTGGACGTTGTCCTGCCCGACGAGCCGGGCGGCGTAGGCCTCGTCGACCGCCCGCTGCAGCGCGTGCTTCTCGGCGACGTACTCGCCGCGGATGTAGATGTAGCAGGCATGCGCCGCCATCGCGAACGAGGCCAGCATGCAGCCCTCGATCAGGAGGTGCGGATCGTGCCGCATGATCTCCCGGTCCTTGCAGGTGCCGGGCTCGGACTCGTCGGCGTTGACCACGAGGTAGTGCGGCCGCCCGTCCGACTTCTTGGGCATGAACGACCACTTGAGGCCCGTCGGGAAGCCGGCGCCGCCGCGGCCGCGCAGGCCCGAGGCCTTCATCTCGTCGATGATCCAGTCGCGGCCCATCTCGAGAAGGAATTTGGTGCCGTCCCACGCGCCGCGCTTCTGCGCGGCCTCGAGGCCCGGCGAGTGCAACCCGTACAGGTTGGTGAAGATGCGATCCTGATCGGCCAGCATGGCTTTGGCTTTCCGTGTCTCAGGTGGCCGGGTCGGTCTTGGACGGCGCCGCGTCGGGCTTCGATGGCTCCGCGGCGGGCGCGTCCCCGCTCGCGCCCGAGGCTTCCGGCTGCGGCGGCACCGCGTCGCGCGGCAGGTCGGACTGCGAGCCCGCCTCGGCGCCGGCGGGCTCTCCCTCGACGACGCGCTTGGCCGGCGAATCCAGGACGTCGGCGTCGGCCTTGTCGCCGGCCTTGGTCGGCGCATCGCCGTCCGCGGCGCGCTGGGCCGGGGCGTCGGCGGCCGGGCGCTCGACGGCGCGGCCGGCATCGGGCTTGGCGATCTTCGGCTCGCTCGCCGCGCGCGCCTCGGTCGAGGCGGCCTCGTCCTTGCCCCGGGCCTCCTCGCCCTCGGCCTTGCTCTTGTCCTCGAAGCGCTGGCGCCAGGCGCCGACGCGCGACCCGTCGAACAGCGTCGCGTCGGTCAGCGTCGCGGCGCCGCCCTGCGGCTCCGACGAGACGCGGCCGGTCTGCGAGCCGACCTTGACCGGACGGCCGGCGGCGAGGTCGTCCATCAGCTGGCCCAAGCTTTCGGGCGTCAGGTCCTCGTAGTAGTCCTGGTTGATCTGCACCATCGGCGCATTGCAGCAGGCACCGAGGCACTCGACCTCGAGCCAGGAGAAGTTGCCGTCAGCGGACACGTGCCCCGGCGCGCCGAGGCGGGCGTGCAGCATGTCCTTCAGCTCACGCGCGCCGCAGGAATCGCACGGCACCGTGCCGCAGAGCTGGATCCAGAACCGGCCCACCGGCTCCAGCGCGAACATCGTGTAGAAGGTCGCGACCTCGAGCACGCGGATGTGCGGCATGCCGAGCTCGTCGGCCACCGCCTCGATCGCGCGGCGCGGCAGCCAGCCGCCGTTCTGCTCCTGCGCCTTCCACAGCAGCGGGATCACGGCGGAGGCCTGGCGGCCCTCCGGGTACTTCTCGATCTGGCCCCTGGCCCAGTCCGCGTTCTCCGGCGTGAACGCGAAGCTCTCGGGCTGCTCGGCGGCGGGGGCGAGCCTGCGGTTCGACATATCAGTTCTGGCCCTTCCAGCTCACCGGTCCACCTCGCCGAAGACGATGTCGAGCGTGCCGAGCACGCAGGACACGTCGGCGAGCAGGTGCCCGCGGCACATCCAGTCCATCGCCTGGAGGTGGGCGAAGCCCGGAGCGCGAATCTTGCAGCGATACGGCTTGTTGGTGCCGTCGGAGACGAGGTAGACGCCGAACTCGCCCTTGGGCGCCTCGACCGCGGCGTAGACCTCGCCGGCGGGCACGTGGAACCCTTCTGTGTAGAGCTTGAAGTGGTGGATGAGCGCTTCCATCGAGCGCTTCATCTCCCGGCGCGGCGGCGGCGCGAACTTGCCGTCGATCGAGGCGATCGGCCCCTGCCCCGCCGGCTCGCGCAGCTTGACGCAGCATTGCCGCATGATCTTCACGGATTCCCGCATCTCCTCCATGCGGATCACCTGGCGATCGTAGGTGTCGCCGTTCTTCCCCACGGGGATGTCGAACTCCATCTCCTCGTAGCACTCGTAGGGCTGCGACTTGCGCAGGTCCCACGGGATGCCGGAGCCGCGCACCATCGGGCCTGAGAAGCCCCAGGCCATCGCCTCGTCCACCGAGACGATGCCGATGTCGACGTTGCGCTGCTTGAAGATGCGGTTGGACATGACGAGGTCGTCGAGGTCCTGCACCACCTGCAGGAACGGGTCGCAGAACGCCTCGATGTCGTCGATCAGCGCGGGCGGCAGGTCCTGGTGCACGCCGCCGGGACGGAAGTAGTTGGCGTGGAGCCGGGCGCCCGAGGCCCGCTCGTAGAAGATCATCAGCTTCTCGCGCTCCTCGAAGCCCCAGAGCGGGGGCGTCAGCGCGCCGACATCCATCGCCTGCGTCGTGACGTTGAGGAGGTGGGAGAGCAGCCGGCCGATCTCGCAGAACAGGGTGCGGATGAGCTGGGCCCGCCGCGGAACCTCGATGCCCGCGAGCTTCTCGATCGCCAGGCAGAAGGCGTGCTCCTGGTTCATCGGGGAGACGTAGTCGAGCCGGTCGAAATACGGCGTGACCTGAAGGTAGGTCTTGTACTCGATCAGCTTCTCGGTGCCGCGATGGAGCAGGCCGATATGCGGATCGACGCGCTCGACCACCTCGCCGTCGAGCTCCAGCACGAGGCGCAGCACGCCGTGCGCCGCCGGATGCTGCGGCCCGAAATTGATCGCGAAGTTGCGGATGTTATGCTCGGTCATGGTGAGCCCTCCGCCTCAAGCCGTCTTCTTCTCGTCGCCGGGAAGCACGTATTCGGTGCCCTCCCACGGCGACAGGAAGTCGAAGTTCCGGAATTCCTGGGTCAGCTTCACCGGCTCGTAGACCACCCGCGCCTCGTCCTGGTCGTAGCGGACCTCGACGAAGCCGGTGAGCGGGAAGTCCTTGCGCAGGGGGTGGCCCTCGAAGCCGTAATCGGTGAGCAGCCGGCGCAGGTCCGGGTGGCCCGAGAACAGGATGCCGTAGAGGTCGTAGGTCTCGCGCTCGTACCAGTTGGCCGCCGGGAACACCTCGATCACGGAAGGGACCGGCGTGACCTCGTCGGTGCGCACCTTGACCCGGATGCGGCAATTGTGGCGCAGGCTGAGCAGGTGGTAGACCACGTCGAAGCGCTCGGCGCGGCTCGGATAGTCGGCGCCGCAGATGTCGATGAAGTTCCGGAAGGCGCAGGCCGGATCGTCGCGCAGGAACGTCAGCGCGAAGACGATGTCCGAGGCCTGGACGATCAGCGTCAGCTCGCCGAGCGCGATGGTGCGCTCGACCACCGCCGGGCCGAGCGCCCCGGCGACGTGGTCCGACAGCGCCTGCAGCGCCGCGTCGCCGGAGACCGGCTGGGTGTGGGCGAGGATCGAGATGCCGTTGGTCATCGCGTCACCTCAGCGCTCGATCGTGCCGGTGCGGCGGATCTTCTTCTGCAAGAGCAGCACGCCGTAGAGCAGCGCTTCCGCCGTCGGCGGGCAGCCCGGAACGTAGATGTCGACCGGCACGACCCGGTCACAGCCGCGCACCACCGAATACGAATAGTGGTAGTAGCCGCCGCCGTTGGCGCAGGACCCCATCGAGATCACGTAGCGCGGCTCCGGCATCTGGTCGTAGACCTTGCGCAGCGCCGGGGCCATCTTGTTGGTCAGCGTGCCGGCGACGATCATCACGTCGGACTGGCGGGGCGAACCGCGCGGGGCGAAGCCGAAGCGCTCGCAATCGTAGCGCGGCATCGACATCTGCATCATCTCGACGGCGCAGCAGGCCAGCCCGAACGTCATCCACATCAGCGAGCCGGTGCGGGCCCAGTTGATCAGGTCATCGGTGGAGGTAATCAGGAACCCGCGGTCGGCGAGCTCGGCGCTGATCGTCAGAAAGGTCGGGTCGTCCGCGCCGATCGGACGTCCGGTGTTCGGGTCGACGAGCCCCTTGGCCTGCGGCGCGATCGCCGGGGCGCGGGACAGTTCGGGAGTGAAGGCCATGGATGCCTCAGGAGCGGACGGGCGGGGCGACGACGCGGGCTAATCCCATTCGAGGGCGCCCTTGCGCCACTCGTAGACGAAGCCGACGGTGAGGACCCCGAGGAAGGCCATCATCGACCACATGCCGAACCAGCCGAGATCCCCGAACGTGATGGCCCAGGGGAACAGGAAGGCGACTTCGAGGTCGAAGATGATGAACAGGATGGCGACGAGGTAGAACCGCACGTCGAACTTCATGCGGGCGTCGTCGAAGGCGTTGAAGCCGCACTCGTAGGCCGAGAGCTTTTCCGGATCCGGGCTCGAATAGGCCACCAGGAACGGGGCCACCAGGAGAGCCGCCGCGATGAACAGCGATACGCCGAGGAACACGATGAGCGGCAGGTAATCCGCCAGGAGACCGGTCATGCGACACCTCTCACGCGCTGGACTGCGCCGCCCTGAATTTCACCGACGGCGATATGGAATTGCTCCAATGCCAGAGTGCGCGCGGGCCGAGGCTTAGTCGAGCCGACCCGGTGAAACAAGCCGTTTGCGCGTCGCACAATCGCGGCTTGAGACAGACAGGTGGCGCTGTGTCAGGCCTTCGCCAACACGGCAGATCGGCGCAGGCCCGGCGAGGTCCGAGCCGGCCCGGCGGCACCGGGATCGGGCCATGCGGACAATCGCGCTCCGCATGGCAAGCTCGCGCTTGACACTCCCTGCCCCCCCACATAAACCCCCGCTCGTCGCCGAGGCCCACCGGGCCTTCGAGCGGATGCGCCGTGCGGGCGTAGCTCAGTTGGTTAGAGTGCCGGCCTGTCACGCCGGAGGTCGCGGGTTCGAGTCCCGTCGCCCGCGCCACGTTTCCTCCCCCCATCCAGACCGAATCAGCCCTCCGGCTTCGCGCCGTCGAGGGCTTTCCGCGTTCGGCTCTAGCCCGGCAGAACGAGGGTCGCCCGCAGGCCGCCGAGGCCGGACCGGTCGAGCGTCAGGCCGCCGCCGTAGAGCTCGGCCAGCTCCAGGGTGATCGACAGGCCGAAGCCGTTGCCCGGCACGCTCTCGTCAAGCCGCTGCCCGCGGCGCAGGACGGACGCCGCCTCAGCCGGATCGAGGCCCGGCCCGTCGTCCTCGACGCGAATCGCCACCGCCCCCTCGGCCGGGGCCGCCGAGACGCGGACCTCGCCGCGGCACCACTGGCAGGCATTGTCCATCAGGTTCCCGAGCATCTCGTCAAGGTCCTGCGCCTCGCATCCCACGGCCAACCCCTCGGCGAGGTTTGCCTGGATCCGCACGCCCTTGGCCGCATGCAGCCGCCCCAGCGTCGCGGCGAGGTCCCCGACAGGGCTCGCGAGGTCGATCCGGCCGCGGGCCGTGCCTTCCAGCGCCGCGGCGCGCGCCCGGCGCAGGTGGTGGCGGACCTGCCGGTCCATCGAGCCGACGAGGTCGCTCAAGGTGCCGTCGGCGTCGCGGGCCGGGTCGGCGAGCGCCAGGGTCAGGGTGGCGAGCGGCGTCTTGAGGCCGTGGGCGAGGTTCGCGACATGGGTGCGGGCCCGCTCGAGGTTGGCCGCGTTCTGGTCCAGCAGCGCGTTGAGCTCGGCGACCAGCGGCCGGATCTCCGTCGGCTGCGCCACCGGCACCCGCTCGCGCCGCCCGGCACGCACCTCGGCGAGGTCCGCGCGCAGGCGCTGCAGCGGCGCGAGGCCGAGGCGCACCTGCGCCAGCACCCCGCCGATCAGGCAGAGGCCGAGCACCGCGAGCGCCAGCGCCAGCGTGGTCAGGGCCTCGCGCAGCGGCCCGCGCAACGCCGCGGCGGGCGCGGAGGCGGCGATCACGGTCGCCGCGCCGCCGTCCTCCGCCGGCAGCGTCAGGACGCGCAGGATCAGGCCGCGTCCGTTCGCATCGGTCGCGTCGGCGGGCTGCGGCCGCTCCGACCCGTCGTCGGGACGGGGGCCGGCCGGCACGGGCAGCACGTCGCTGCCGAGCGAGGCGGAGCGCAGGCGCGTCCCGCCGCGCCGCACCTGCCAGGCCCAGCCCGAGCCCGCGCGGTCGAAGGGCGGCGCGTCGAAGTCGCGGGCGAGGCGCGGACCGTCGGGGCCCTGCTCCAGCCCGGAGCGGATCGCCACAATCTGCGCGTCGAGCCGGCCGTCGATCTGCCCCCGCACAAAACGGTGGAGGATGAAGCCGATCGCGATGCCCGCCACGACCAGCGCGACGGTGACGAGGACGAAGGCGGCGGCGAGCAGGCGGCGCGCCAGCGAGCCCGTGCGCGGTGCGCGTTCCAGCCGGGATGCGTGCGCCATCACGCGGCGTCCGCGTGCAGGCGCCAGCCGTGGCCGCGCACCGCCTCAATCTGCGCCGGGGCGATCTTGCGGCGCAGGCGCGTGATGATGACCTCGACCGAGTTCGAGTCGACGTCGGCGTCGCCGTCATAGACCCGCTCGATGAGTTGCAGGCGGGGCACCACCGCGTCCTTGCGCAGCATCAGGCAGGACAGCACCCGCCATTCGAGCCCGGTGAGCTTCAGGGGCAGGCCGTCGCGCTCGAAGGCGCCCAGCCCGGGGTCGAAGCTCAGCGGCCCGCAGACGAGCCGGCTCGCGCCGCTGGCCTGGGCGCGGCGCACCAGCGCCCGCAGGCGGATCACCAGCTCCTCGGTGCGGAACGGCTTGACGAGATAGTCGTCGGCGCCGGCCTTGAAGCCCGCGACCTTGTCGCTCCAGCCGTCGCGGGCGGTGAGGATCAGCACCGGGAGCGTGCGCCCCGCGGCGCGCCACGCCTGCAGCACGGAGACGCCGTCGCGCTTGGGCAGGCCGAGGTCGAGCACCACCGCGTCGTAATCCTCGGTCTCGCCGAGATGCTGCGCGTCCTCGCCGTCGCGCGCGTGGTCGAGGGCGAAGCTTTCCGCGCGCAGGGCCTTCGCGATCTCGGCGCCGAGCGCGGCATCGTCCTCGACCAACAGGACTTTCATGGTTCTCGGCACCTTCGGGGAACGGGCGTCGGGGGTTAGGCCGGCCGGTTTAACCGGGGCTGAACCGCGCGGTTCAGGGTGGATTGGCGGGCCTCTCCTAGAACGCCGTCAACCCGAAAGGGCCCACCCGAACAGGACACGTTTCATCATGAGCAACGAACAGGTCATCGACGGCACCGCCACCGAGGTTCGCCAGGCCGCCGCCGAGGGCGCCGCATCGAAACCCGCACGCCGCCTGCCCCGCCGCACCCTCGTCGTCGGGGCGATCGCCGCGCCGCTGGCGCTCGGCGCCGTCGGCCTCTCCCTGGCGCAGAACGGCGCGCCCTCGACCATGCCGATCGCCCCGGTGGCGATCTCGACGCTGGTGCCGTCGGGCGGCATCGCCGCCAAGGGCGAGGTCGCCGAGATCTTCGGCAACAAGTTCGTGCTGCAGGACGGCACCGGGCGGGCGCTGGTCGAGACCGGGCGCCAGGGCGAAGACGGCAAGCTCGTCGCCAAGGGCGAGATCGTCACCGTGCAGGGGCGCTTCGAGAACGGGTTCCTGCACGCGGCGGTGCTGACCCACGGCGACGGCAACCGCGTGCTGCTCGGCCCGGCCGGCGGCCCGCCCCCCGGCACCCTCGACTGGGCGAAGGACAAGGTCGGGCTCGGGCCCAACCCCGACGTGCCGGCGCTGACCGCCTCGGTGCAGGCGGCCGGCTACTCGGACGTCCGCGTCACCGGCCGCGGCCCGCGCCACCTCGAGGTCGCCGCCAAGGGCCAGGACGGGCGCGAGCGCCAGCTCCATGTCGGCTTCGACGGTCAGATCCGCGAGAAGCGCGTATTCTGAGGTCGTCGGCCGCGCCGCCGATCCGGCGGCGCGGCACGATCCTCGCCTCGACGGGCCCGGCGCGATGCAACCGATCCCGCCCTGCCGCGTCTTGGCGAGAGACGGACCGCACGCGAGACACCCGCAAGGAGCCTGCCCCAGATGGAACCGATGAAGCCGATGGAACCGATGAAGCCCATGGAACCCATGAAGCCGATGAAGGGCATGGAGCCCTGGTGGCCGGAGGACCTCGGCCAGCCCTCGACCAGCGGGGCGCAGAACGGGATGAAGTACGCCTTCTTCCCCGGGAAGCACCGCCTGCTGATCGAGCAGGACGGCAAGACCACGACCTACGACAGCGGCGACCACAAGATCGGCGGCGTCTCGCAGCAGGACGGCGGATCCAAGTCGCTGACCTTCACCAGCCAGAACGGCGACGTCGACCTCGGCTCGCTGAAGAAGGTCGATTGATCGCGCGCGGGCGGGCTTCGGCCCGCCCGCGTGGACAGCCCGGCGCCGGGCCTCTATGCGCTCGGCCCACATGAACGTGCGCTTCACAGAGAGAACCGCGCCGGGCGCCTTTCCCTGCCCCCCTGCTCCGCAGGGTACCCTCCCCCGCAAAGGGCGGAGGGAGAGGTGCGTTCTGCCGATCCCGAGGACACCCTCGTGCGCACGCTGATCGATCTCGTGCGCGCGATGCGGGCCCGCGACCGGCGCCGGCTCGCGCTGATCGCCCTGGGGCTGGCCGGCGCAGGGCTGCTCGAGGTGGTCGGCGTCGCCTCGGTGATCCCGTTCCTGACGCTGGTCGGCGATCCCGCGGCCGCCACCCGGCTGCCCTACCTCGCGCAGATCCGCGACACGCTCGGGCTGTCGGACGACCGCAGCTTCCTGATCGCGGCCGGGATGGCGGCGCTGCTCGTGATCCTCGTGACCGCGGTGGTGAACGCCGCGCTGACCTACGCGCAGCTGCTGTTCACCCATCTCACCGGCTACGGCTTCGCCCGGCGGCTGCTGTTCCGCTACCTCGCCCGCGAAAAGCTGTTCTTCACCCAGGGCAACAGCGCGGAGCTTGCCAAGAACGTGCTCTCGGAGACCGACCGCCTGGTCGTCGGCGTGCTGACGCCGGCCACCGTCGTCGCCTCCCGCGCGATCTCGGCCCTCGCGGTGATTGGCTTCCTGCTGGTCTACGCGCCGCGCCTGGCGCTGATCCTCGGCGGCGGCTTCGGCGGGCTCTACGTCGGCATCTACCTGGTGATGCGCGCGCGCCTCGCCTCGCTCGGCGCCCGCTCGGTCGCCGACAACGCGCAGCGCTACCGCGTGGTGCAGGAGACCCTGGGCGCGCTCACCGAGCTCAAGCTCTACGGTCGGGCGGACGCCTTCGCCGGCAAATTCGACGCCCCCGCCCGCGCCTATGCCAAGGCCACCGCCGAGAGCCTGCTGACGGGGCAGATGCCGCGCTTCGTCATCGAGGCCCTGGCCTTCGGCGGCGTCATCGTGGTGGTGCTGTTCGCCCTCGCCCAGGGGCTCGACACCGCCGGCATCCTGCCGCTGCTCGGGCTGTTCGCCTTCGCCGGATACCGGATGCTGCCGGCCTTCCAGAACATCTTCAACTCGCTGGCTCTGCTGCGCTTCTACCTGCCGGCGGTGCGGGTGATCGTCGACGACCTCGACGGCGAGGCCGAGAGTTCGCCGCGGACCGACGCACGGCTGCCGTTCCGCGACGCGATCCGCCTGGAGCGGGTCGGCTTCGCCTACGCGCCCGGGCGGGCGGCGCTCGCGGACGTGAGCCTGACGATCCGGGCCAACACCACCGTCGGCCTCGTCGGGCGCACCGGCTCGGGCAAGTCGACCCTGGTCGGCCTGATCCTCGGCATCCTGACGCCGGATGCCGGCCGCATCACCGTCGACGGCACGCCCTTGGATTCACAGGCCCTGCCGGCCTGGCAGAACCGGATCGGCTACGTCCCGCAGGACGTGTTCCTCGTGGACGGGACGGTGGCCGAGAACATCGCGCTGGGCCTCGAGCCGGTCGACCGCGCGGCGGTGGAGCGGGCGGCGCGGCTCGCCGGCGCGCACGACTTCGTCGCCGCCCTGCCCGAGGGCTACGACGCCCGCGTCGGCGAGCGCGGCGCGCGCCTCTCCGGCGGCCAGCGCCAGCGCATCGGCATCGCCCGCGCGCTCTACCACGACCCCGACGTGATCGTGTTCGACGAGGCGACCTCGGCGCTGGACGGCGAGACCGAGGGCGCGGTGATGGCCGCGCTCGACGCGCTCGCCGGCCAGCGCACGCTGATCATGATCGCCCACCGCCTCACCAGCCTGGAAGCCGCCGACACGGTCCACGTGCTCGACGGCGGCCGCCTCGTGGCGTCGGGCCCGCTTCACGCGGTGACGCAGCATGTCGGGGCGGCCGCGTGAGCCGGGCGCCGACGAACCCACCCCGATCCGGAGCCGATGCCCCATGCCCGATCCGATCCACCTGAAGGCCGCCGACGGCACCACCGCGACCCTGACGCTCGCCGGCGCCGAGCCGGTGTCGTGGCGGGTGGGCGGCACCGAATACCTCTGGAGCGGCGATCCCGAGCACTGGAACCGGCACGCGCCCTGGCTCTTCCCGGTGGTCGGCGCCTCCGCCGGCGGGATGGTCCGGGTCGACGGCCGGACCTATCCGATGGCCCAGCACGGCTTCGCCCGCGACCTGCCCTTCGCGGTGGTGGAGCGGACGGACGAGGCCGTCACCCTGCGCCTGACCGAAACGGCCGAGACGCTGGCGCACTATCCCTTCCGCTTCCGCCTCGACATCACCGCGCGGGTGCGCCCCGCCGGGCTCGACTTCGCCATCGCGGTCCACAATCCGGGCGAGACCGCCCTGCCCTATGGGCTCGGCTTCCACCCGGCCTTCCCCTGGCCGTTCGCGGGCGGGACGCGCGCGGCCGGCGGCGGCTACGCGGTCGCGTTCGAGCGGGCCGAGCGCGCCAGCGTCCCCGAGGTCGGCCCCGGCGGCCTGCTGCTGCGCGAGGAGCGCCCGATCCGCCTCGAGGGCAACGTCCTGCCCCTCGATCCGGCGCTCTTCACCGAGGCGCTGGTGTTCCGCGACGCGCTGAGCCGCACGATGCGCTTCACCGGGCCGGGCGGGCGGGCGATCCGGATGGCGGTCGAGGATTTTTCGCACCTCGCCGTGTGGACGAAGCCGACCGCGCCGTTCCTGTCGCTCGAAGCCTGGACCGGGCATGCCGACTGGGCCGGATTCTCGGGCGAGCTCGCCGAGCGCGACGCGCAGCGCCTGCTGGCGCCCGGCGCCACCGCCGATCACGGCATCCGCCTCACCCTGGAGGGGTGAGGCCGTGCGGGTCTGGGTGGCGCGGCCGGAGCCCGGCGCCGCACGCACCGGCGAACGCCTGGCGGCGCTCGGCCACCTGCCCCTGGTGGCGCCGGTGCTGGTGGTGCGCCCCACCGGCGCAGCCCTGCCGCCGGGCCCGTTCGACGGGCTGATCCTCACCAGCGCGAACGCCCTCGACGCGCTGCTCGCGACGACCGAGGCGGCCACCCTGCGCGGAATCCCGGTCTTCGCCGTCGGCCCGCGGACGGCGGCGCTCGCCGAAGCGCGGCTCGGCGCGGTGACGGCGGGGACGGGCGACGCCGCCGCGCTCGCAGCGATCGTGCAGGGATCCGTCGCGCCGGGGGCATCCCTGCTCCACGTGGCCGGCGCGGAGCGCAAGGTGGAACCCGCCGCCCGGCTGACGGCCGCCGGCTACCGGATCGCGACGCACGTCGCCTACGCGGCCGAGGCGGTGGCGCACCTGCCGGACCCGGTCTTCGCGGCCTTCGCCGCCGTCCCCGGAGGGCTCGACGCCGCCCTGCACTATTCCCGCCGCAGCGCGCGCGTGGCGCATCGATTGTCGGAAGCGGCCGGACACGGCGGAGCTTTCCGCGCGTTGAGGCATTACTGCCTGTCGGACGACGTGGCCGCAGCCCTGGACCAAGCCGGGGTCGCGGCCCATTTCGTCGCTGGGCGACCGCGCGAGGACGACCTCCTCGCCGGCCTGTCCTGACATCGCCGCGCCGCCGTCAGATCGGGTCTCGCCCGGGCGGAAGCGGCGGTGATAGGTAGGCGCCGCCCGCACCGGCGCGGGTCGTGAGGAACGTTAGGATCGGGGCGCGCGGCACAGCCGCCGCGCCCGGGACGTCGAGACGGGAGAGACAACGGCCGTGAAGCCACCATCCAACGACGCCGACCGTCCAAATTCCGGCTCACAGGCTCCGGGTGCCGCGAAGAACGGTGCCCCGAGCTCGACCGCCCCCCAGACCCAGGGCGGCAAGCCCGGAACGGTGTCGACGCCGCAGGGCCGTCCGCCCGAGACCCTGCCGCCGGGCGTCCACGTCAAGTCGGAGCCGGCCAAATCCGAGACCGGCAAGCCCGATACGGCCAAGAACGATACGGCCAAGCCCGATACCATCAAGCCCGATACGGCCACGCCCGCCGTCCCGTCGTCCTCGGCCCAGGCGCCGAAGCCGGAGGCCGGCCGCGCCGATCCTCCGATCACCGCCGGGCCGACGAAGGCCGAGCCCGACCGCCCGGCCCAGCCCCCCGCCGATCCGGCGAAGCTCGACGCCAAGCCTGCCGGCGGGGCGGGCGCCGCCTCTGCAGCGTTCCCGAGCAAGCCCGCGACAGAGGCGGTCAAGCCCGGGATCGCCGGCGCGCCGGGCGGCCCGTCCGCGGCGAAGGAGCCGGGGAAAGCCGAGCCGGGCAAGCCGGACCCGGCGAAGCCCGAGTTCGGCCGGTCCGGGGCCGGCACCGCCGCCGAGCCGCCGAAATCCGCCGGCGGCGCCACGGCGGGCGGGCCGCGGCCCTCCGGCGCCCTCACCGATGGACCGATCATCGACCTCAAGGCCAAGCGCGTCGAGGACGCCGGGGCGAACAAGGGCGACGTCCGCGGCAACGCCAAGGCCGCCGCGGCGGGAGCCGCGGGGGTCGCGGCCGGCATGGCGGCGTCCGGTCCCAAGCCTGCTTCAGACATCAAGCCTGCTTCCGACGGCAAGGCAGCGTCCGACGCCAAGGCCGGCGCCAAGCCGGCGGGCTCCGGCAGCACCCCGCCGCGGGTCGGCCCGGCCGAGGCGCCCGCCGCCCGCGGGCCGGGCTTCGGCTCGGTGGCGACCGCCGGCCTTCTCGGCGGCGTGATCGGCGCCGGCCTGCTCTTCGCGGTGGAGCGCGCCGGCATCCTCGTCAATGCCGGCGACGACGCCCGCCTCAACGCCCTCGACCAGCGCATCTCCGGCCAGCTCACCGGCCTCGACCAGCGCATGGCATCGTTGAGCCCACGCGACGCGGTCGCCGCCCTCGACAAGCGCGTCGCCGCCAACGAGGCGACGCTGAAGCCGCTGCCCGACGCGGTGAAGGCGGCGGAGGCCGCGGCCAGGCAGGCGCTGGACCGTGCGTCCGGCGCGACGGCCACGTCCGCCGAGGGCCAGGGCACGACCCCGGCGGCGGCCGCCCAGGCCGCTCTTCCGGCCGACATCGCCGCCCGGCTCGACAGCCTGGACCAGCGCGTCTCCGCCCTGCAGGAGGAGCCGGACCGCGACCAGGCTGGCGATTCCCGCCTCGGGGTGGCCCAGGCCGGCGGCGACCCCAAGCAGATCGCCGCCCTCGACGGGCGCGTGAAGGCGCTCGAGGACAAGGCACCCGACAAGGCGGCGCGCGCGCCGGCCGTCGACCTCGCGCCGAAGCTCGCCACGCTCCAGGGCGAGGTCGAGGCGCGCACCAAGGCGAACGCCGAGGCCGACCAGGCCCTCGGCCAGCGCCTCGACGCCCTGCAGAAGACCCTCGACGAGCGGGTGAAGGCCGCGACCGAGGCGGTGCAGACGGCAACGCAGGCGAGCCGCGAGGCGGCCGAGGCCGGCAGGAGCACGGCCGAATCGGCGACCAAGGCCCTCGACCGGCGCCTGCAGGATCAGGCCGACAAGATCGCCACCCTCGACAAGGCGGTGGCGCTTCGCGCCGAGGCCAGCACCGTCCAGGCCGCGTTGAAGGTCGTCACCGCCGACCGGATCGCCGCCGCGCTGGAGGCCAGCGTCCCGTATGCCGAGCCGCTGGCGACCCTGCGCAAGCTCGAGACCGGCGACGCGAGCCGCGTCGACGCCCTGGCGCCGTTCGCCGACAAGGGCGCGCCGACCGCGGACCAGCTCGCCGCCGCGTTTCGCCCGATCGCCGACAAGGTCGCCGCCGCGCGCAAGGCCGCCGCCGCCAAGGAGGTCGCCGCCAACGGCGACCTCAAGAGCCGCTTCCTCAGCATCGCGGACTCGATCGTGCAGGTCCGCAAGGTCGATGCGCCGCCGGCCGCCGAGGAGGCTGCCGCCAGCGATCCGACGGCGAAGGTGCAGGCGGCCCTCGACCGCGGCGCGCTGATCGAGGCGTCGCAGGCCTACGAGGCGATGCCGCAGGATCTGAAGGCGCAGGCCGGCGATTTCGGCGCGACGCTGAAGGCGCGGGCCCAGGCGGCCCAGGCGGCCCAGGCGCTGCTCTCCGACGCGTTCAAGGGCCTGCCGACGACCGCGCCGACCGCCAAGCCGTGATCGCCCCCCAGAGGTGATCGCAGAGACACGCCATCCTGCGGGGGCGGCCATCGCCCCCGCCCACATCCTCGTCGCGACGCGACGCCGTCCTCGCGGCTGACAGGAGTACCCGACCTCATGTGGCGCGCTCTCGCCTTCCTGGCCCTGCTTGCCGTCGCCGCCTTCGGGGCGGTGTGGATCGCCGACCGACCCGGGTCGGTCACCATCGTGTGGAACGGCTACGAGGTGGCCACGAGCCTCGCCATCGCCCTCATCGGCGTCGGCATCGCGGCGATCGCGCTCGGCCTCGTCTGGGCCGTGGTCCGCGGCATCATCACCCTGCCGGACACCCTGGTGAACGGCTCGCGCGAGCGCCGCCGGGCCAAGGGCTTCACCGCCCTGTCGCGCGGCATGGTCGCGGTCGGGTCGGGCGATCCCCTCGCCGCCCGCCGCCATGCGGGCGACGCCGAGCGCCTGCTCGGCGCGGAACCGCTGACCCTGCTGCTCAAGGCTCAGGCGGCGCAGATCTCCGGCGACCGGCAGGCGGCCGAGAGCGCGTTCCAGCGCATGGTCGACGACCCCGAGACGCGGGTGCTCGGCCTGCGCGGCCTATTTGTCGAAGCGCGCCGACGCGAGGACGACGTCTCCGCCCGCGCCTACGCGGCGGAGGCCGCGCGCCTCGCCCCCAGCGTCACCTGGGCGAACGACGCCGTGCTGGAGGCGCAATGCGCCGACGGCGACTGGGGCGGCGCGCTCGAGATCGTCGAGCGCCGCGGCTCCCTCGGGCTGATCGACAAGGCGGAGGCGCGGCGCCAGCGTGCCGTCCTGCTCACCGCGATGGCGCAGGTGCGCGAGGCCGGCGAGCCGGAGGCGGCGACCGAGCGCGCGCTCCAGGCGGTCAAGCTCGCGCCCGATCTCGTTCCCGCCGCCAGCATCGCCGGGCGCCTGCTCGCCCGCCGCGGCGATCTGAAGAAGGCGGCCAAGATCGTCGAGGCCGCGTGGAAGGCCAACCCGCACCCCGACCTCGCCAAGGTCTACCTCAACCTGCGCACCGGCGATTCCGTGCGGGACCGCCTGGCGCGGGCCGAGACGCTGGCCAAGCTCTCGTCCTGGGCCCCCGAGGCGCGCCTCGCCCTGGCGCAGGCCGCGTTCGACGCCCGCGACTTCGAGAAGGCCCGCGAGGCGATCCGGCCCCTGCTCGACGACGGCCCGAGCGTGCGCACCTGCCTGATGATGGCGCGGATCGAGGAGACCGAGCACGGCGCCGGCTCGGGCCGCGCCCGCGAATGGCTCGCCCGCGCCGCGCATGCCCCGCGCGATCCCGTCTGGATCGCCGACGGCGTCGCCTCGCCGACCTGGGAGCCGATCTCGCCGGTCTCCGGCCGCATCGACGCCTTCGTCTGGCAGGCGCCGCCGAACCTGCTCGCCGGCCAGGAGCCGTTCGAGACGCCGGCGCCGGACACCGACACGGTCGCCCTCGCGGCGCCCCACGCCGCCGCGCCTGCGGCCGCGAGCACGATGGCGCCCGCTCCCGCCGCCGGGCCCAAGCCGACGACCACCATCCCGGCCGGCATCACGCCGGCGAGCGTTGCGCGGGCGCCGACCGAGGCCGAAAAGCCTGCCGTCGCCGAACCCGGGCCGATGCCGGCCGGCGCTGCGAGCCCCGTGGTGCTGCCGCAGCCGCGTCCCGCCGGTCCGCCTGCAACCGGTTCGCCCGCAACGGCACGCGAGGACGCCGAGGCCAAGGCCCGTTGCTTCGGCTGATCGTTCCCGCGCCGCCCGGCCCCGCCGGGCGGCCGGCGGGTGCGACACGGGCATGGCGTCGGGCTTCATCGAACGGCCATATCGCCACGGCAAGATACATCCTGTGGTAGGCTCCGACGCGCGGCACCGTTCTGCGCTCCGGTGCGTTTGACCCACGAAACGACCAACCTTTGGTGGTGAAGACGGCTGCAATCGGCGGTACGCCCGCTTCCCAGGGCAGGTCCGATCGATTATTTGCCGGATAACTTTTCCTCCGAGAGGCCCCACCACTGTTCCAGTTCCGTTCCGGCCCAGCACACCGCATCGTTCCCTCCGCGATCGGGCCGCACGCCTCGGAGCGCTGGAACCGCATCGGAGCGCCCGCATGGCGCCGACGCGCATGACGACGATGCCGCTCGACGACGAGCGCGAGGCGCGGCCGCAGGTCGGCGCGCTGCCGTTCCGGCGCGAGCCCGACGGCAGCTACAGCGTGCTCCTCGTCACCTCTCGCGAGAGCCGGCGCTGGGTGATCCCGAAGGGGTGGCCGATGAAGGGGCGCAAGCCCTTCGAGGCGGCGGCCCGCGAGGCCTACGAGGAGGCCGGCGTGATCGGCCAGATCGGCAAGCGGCCGCTCGGCTTCTACCTCTACCAGAAGCGCCTGAAGAACCGCGACGCGGTGCTGTGCCAGGTGAAGGTGTTTCCGCTCGAGGTGCGCAAGCACCGCAAGACCTGGCCGGAGCAGCACCAGCGCGAGCAGCGCTGGTTCACCCCCGCGGACGCCGCCGAGGCGGTGACCGAGCCGGGCTTGGCCGCGATCATCCGCGCGGCGCTGAAGCGCGACGGCCGCCCCAAAACGTGATCCACCCGGTCGATTGCGCCCTCGGGACCGCCAAGCGCGATTGCCAAGCCGCCGTCGATCCCTTAAAGCCCCTCTCGGTCGGACGGAGACGCCCCCTCGCGGGCCCCGGATCGCCGTTGCTGCGGTAGCTCAGTGGTAGAGCACCTCATTGGTAATGAGGAGGTCGTGGGTTCGATCCCCCCTCGCAGCACCATCAATCCACGCCTCCGATGAGCACTGAGATCGACCGGTAGGGCGTTGTCCCCCGGGCGCGCTTTTTCGCATGGGCAGAACGCGGGCGAGCCAAGCTCCCCTGCCCGATCGACGCACTCGAACATTACCTTGTCGGGACCGTCTCGTTCCCGGTCGGCTCGGGTGCCGGCTTGGGCCGCGGCGGAGGCGACGGATCGCTCTCGGCAGCGTGGTCACGGACCGGTGCGCCCCGGCTCGCGGATCGGGCGCGGATCGGCCCATGCCGATCGTGCCATCGCCCATGCCGCCGGCCGGAAAATCGGCGCGGATGCGCGGGCGGTCAGGGGCGGGGCGCACGTGTTGCGCCCCGCGAACGCAAGACCCTTACTTGTTGGTCCGGCCCTGGTGGTTCGGATCGATCCCGCCGTCGTGCTTCGTCTCGTTGGCCGTGTCGCCCTCCACCGTCGAGTCCGCCTCGATGTCCTCGATGTCGTGACCCGTCAGGCCTCGGGACTGGCCGATCCCCGGATTGCCCTTCAGGTCGGCATCGGTCGGCGTATCGGTCTTCGGGTGCTTGTTCGACATGGGTGCTCCAATCGGTCGGCCGGCGCGAAGCCTGCGCCGCAGCCTCGGGACGTGGGGAGCAAACCCCGGGTCGAAACGGCCGTTCCGATCGCCCGGCGCGGAGCGACCCTCGGCCGCGCCGCACGGTGCGCGGGTGTCGGCTCGCGTACGCCGACCGTGCTCCCGAGAAAGCCGCCGATCGATCGCCAGCGGGCGGGAGCAGGGATCGCCGTCGGCCCCATCGCGGGGCGAAGGAAAGCCCGCACGGCCGAGACGTGCCGTCCGGCCCGCCCACGGCCGCCTGATGATCCGGCGCCCGCGATGGCCGTGGCCGCGCTCCGTCAGAGCTGCCCGCGGACGTAGCCGCGCGAGACCAGCCGGTCCCGCCGCAGCGACCGGCGCTCGGCCTCGGCCAGGTCTGCGAGCGCGTCCTCGACCACCTGCACCAGCGCGATCCAGGCATCGCCGCGGGCGGCCCTCCGGTAGGCCAGCGCGATCGTCTCGGCCTCGGTGAGCCGGATCTCCACAGGCGGTTGGTGGGGCTGGGGGTGCATCGCGGCTCCGAGTTGTCCAAGAACATACAAGGAACAAATAGCAAGCGGGCCGACGGTTCAACCATGGCGAGCACGGTGGGCCACGGAACGGTGAGATGCTGTGGAGGGCGGGGTAGAAGGCCAATGCCGACACCGCTTTACCGTTTCCACTGCACGAACGGCTTCGACCTCGTGGCCGATCTTCAGGGCAGGCGGCTGCCGACCTGGGCGCTCATGCGCCTCCACGCCGAGCGGGTCGCGATCGACCTGATGCACGGCAGCGCGCGGCGCGATTGGTCGGCCTGGACGGTCGAGATCTACGATGCGGCGGGCCGGCACGTGATCTCGAAGCCGTTCGTGGACATTCTCGAGAGCCGATCGGAACGGAAGAAATAGTTTCTGTTTTTCGCTGCCGAATGGCCTCGAACCAGCGACAGCGCAGAAGATTGACTTGTCATGGAGGCAGCCATGACAGCAAAGCGCATGACCCTATCCACCCTTGTGCTGTGTATCCTTCCCGCGGCGACGGCGACCGCTCAGACCGGCGACATCCGGACCGGTGCGATCCCGCCCGTCAACGAGAAGGCGGTGACCACGACCGCCGTCGGGCAGACCAAAAAGCCGAGCCGTGATGCGGGCTCGGTATCGGACCGATCGGGATCACCCCGCGACGTCGAGGACGGCATGATCCGGAACATCTGTATCGGGTGCGAGCCGGATCGCAGCACGCTCGACACGGTGACGACGAACGTTCCGCCTAGGACCGGGGGCGAAACCTGGAATACGAAGCTCGAGCGGCTTCGCAAGTTGCCCGAACCCAGCAAGCAGGGCGACCTCGATACCTTCTCTCTCGCTTCGGCCCATCGCGAGCGAGCGGAATCGGTGCAGGAGAAGACCAACGGCCTGTGGCAATCGTGGCTGGTCTCCGTGTGCGAGGGCTGCGGAGACCAGAAGCCGGCCAAGGCCTGGAACCTGCAGGATCGGCCCTCCTTCCGGTTTGGATCGGTCACGCCGGATCGTCCGGAGGGCGACGCGTCGTCCGAGAAGATGCGCCCGGCCGAGCCGAGGCAGGTCGCCGTCCACCATCACGGCGCCTTCGAGGCGGACCTCTCCCCCGAGAACGTCGGCTCGATCAGGCGCATGCCGCAACGCTGATCCGATCGGCTCCTTCTCTCGTCCGCAGCCACTTGGTCCCAGTGCGGACCATCCGCTCGCCCGTCCTCGCGACGGTCGCAGCCTGCACGCGCTCGTCCCCCCCGGGCCGGCGGCCGATGTCCAGAGCGGACGACGCGGCTCGGCGTTTCGTCGCACGCTTCGGCGGCGCTCGAACCGTGATCGATGCGGGCGGTTGCCGCGTGACCACGAGAGAGGATGTCATGATGTCGAACCCAGCCAAGGGTCGGTCCGGCGACGGTCAGCAGCACGAGACGACGAGCGCGCAGGTCGAGCGGGCGGCCGAGGTGCAGCGGGCTGGAAGCGCCGAGGCGGGGGCCGGCCACCCCGAGGTTCTCGAAGGCGGCAAGGCGGAGGCGCCGACGGAGGGCAAGGGGCAGCCGAAATCCGCGGCCTCGAACGCGCCGGCCGGTGCGACGAGCGACGCCGCCACCAGCTCGGCGACGGTCGGGAAGGCCGAGAAGGAGGCCGCAGCCGCGGCCGGCGCCGGCAAGGCGCAGCACGGGCGCGGGCACCGCAAGGCGGAGTAGCACGCTCTCGCCGGGCGATCCGGCCCCGTCCCGATCCGCCCACGGGACGGGGCGTCGAACGGCGTCAGGCCGGCTCGGCGATCGTCTTGGCGTTGCCTTTGCGGCCACGCGTCTTCGGAGCCGGCGTCGGCGCTCCTTCGGCCTGGGACGCCTCTACGGCCTTGGGCGACTCGGCGGCTTTGGGCTTGCGTCCGCGCGCCTTCGGAGCCTCGGCGGTCGCCTCGACCGCTGCGGCGGCCGCGGGCTGCTTCCGCCGCTGCTGACCGAGGCCGAGCGAGCGCGCCAACGCCGAGCGCGTGGCGGAGTAGTTCGCCGAGGTCGACGGGTAGTCCGCCGGCAGGCCGTAGCGGGTCCTGTACTCCTCGAACGACAGGCCGTTCCCGTTCAGATGGCGCTTCAGCGTCTTGTAGGGCTTGCCGTCGAGGAAGGAGACCAGCGCGTCGGGCGTGACCGACTTGCGGATCTGAGCCGCCGTCGGCTTCTCCGGGCCCGCGGGCTCGGCCGGCTTGCCGTTGCGAAGTTCGGACAGCATCGCGTGCACGTTGACGATCAGCGTCGGCAGCTCAGCCACCTGGACATGATTGCCCGAGACATAGGCCGCGACGATGTCGGCCGTGAGACCGACGGGGGTATTGGGCTGATATTCGAGCTGATCTTCCAAGGCGGTACTCCTTTTCCGGAAAAGCTATGGCTCTGCGGGCTCGCCTATCTCGTCAAGTGCCGTTCGAACGAAACGCGTGGGTATCGGATGTAATATTGCAGAAACCGAGCGATCCCGACGTGCGACGATCCTATCTCTGGAACCAGGACTGCCGATCCCTGTTCTGACGTCACGGCGCAGCGCCGTGGAAGGCTCTACAGAATGAACAAGCTCATCCTCGGCGCAACGGTGGCGCTCGGCCTCCTGCTCGGCGCCAACACCGCCGGCATGGCGTCACCGGGCGATGGCCTCGATCGCAACGCGGCGGCGACCGGCAACGGTCGCATGGGCGGAATGCACGCCGGCGCGCGCACCGGCGGGATGATGCGCCCCCGCATGGGCGGGATGCGGATGATGCGGCGCCATCACCGGCGTCACCACCGCTGAGCGACCGGCCCTCTCGATCGGCGCACGACGCAGGAACCCCGGGACGCTCGCGCGATCCGGGGTTCCTGCGTCGGCGAGCGCCGGTCGCCCTAGGGACGCTCCGCCTTCGGCCAGGTGTCGATCACGGCCTCGCCCGATCGCAGCTCGACCCGGTGGGCATGCGCATCGTCCCGCGTCTCGCACAGGTCGACCGCCGATGCGAAGCGCAGGCGGGCAGCCACCTCGGTGGCGGCATCCTCCTCGACGACGACGTGCCCGTCTCGGTAGGTGAGCACCACGAAGGGCGGGTTCTTCAGATCGCTGACTTCCATGGGCTCGCTCCGACCGCGTGTCATGGCGCAACGTTCGTCGGCGGTTCCCGCTCCGCCCGCATGGGACCCGCTTCGACGACGGTGTACAGCGGACGGCGAGAAACCACTCCGGGAACGCCACCCATGCCGCTCGCCCAGGGATTGCCGGCCGCGCTCGCCATTCTCGCCGCCATGACGCTTCCCGGGCTTGCGCAGGAGACCGCCGCGAAGGCCGCGCTAGCGCCGACTGGAAAGCTCCGGGTCGGCCTCGTCGAGGCGCCGTCCGCCGGCCTCGTCTTCGTCGCCCGCTCGCCGGACGGGACGCCCGAGGGCGTCACCGCGGATCTCGGCGCAGACCTTGCGCGACAGGTGGGCCTGCCGCTGACCGTGACCCTCTTCCCGAACTCGGGCGCTGCGGCAGCGGCCCTCCAGGCCGAGACGATCGACGTGAGCTTCATGCCCGTCGATGCGGCGCGTCGGCAGGTGCTCGATTTCGGGCCGGGCTACTACGACCTCGAGAGCACCTACCTGGTGACCGCCGCGTCGGGCATTGTCGACGTCGCGCAGGTCGACCGGCCGGATCTCAAGGTGGTGGCGATCGACGGGACCACGACGATCCGCGCCTCGGCCCGCACGCTGACGCGGACCCGGCCGGTGGCCGTCCCTTCCGTGGCCGAGGCGATCGAGCGGATGCGAACCGGAGCGGCCGACGCCTTCGCCCTGTCGCGAGACACGCTGCAGCCGATCGTGGCGCAGGTCCCCGGCTCGCGGATCGTCACCGGCGGCTTCCAGCGGACGCAGGTCGCCGTCGCGGTGCCGAAGGGCCGGCCGGCGGCGCTCGCCTCGGTGACGGTGTGGCTTGCGGAGGCGAAGCGGTCGGGCCTCGTGCGCCGGATCTTCGACGCTCACGGCTTCGATGGGGATGCGGTGGCACCGTAGGAACGGAGCGAGGCGATGAGGCGATGGTACGCAAGCGTCGGGCTCGCGCTGGCCTGCACGGCCGGTGGAATCGGTTTCGGGGGCTCGGCGATGGCGCAGGAGACGGTGGTGCACGAGATCAGGCGGACCGAGCTCGGCCGCGCGCCGGTCTCCGGCGACGACACGCGCGAGATCATCATGCAGCTGGTGGAGTTTCCGCCGGGTGCGACCTCGCCCCGCCACGTCCACCACGGCGAGGAGTCGTTCTACGTGATCGAGGGCGGCACGGTGCACGTGTCCGGCAAGGAACCGAAGCAACGGCCGGCCGGCGAGCGCGGGATCAACCCGCGCGGCGTGCCGCACGCGGGCTACACGGTGGTCGGCGACAGGACGATCAAGGTCCTGTCGGTCTACGTGGTCGACAAGGGCAAGCCCTTGCAGGAGCCGTCCCCCTGACCGCGGGCCTGCCGAAGCTGCACCCAACGAAGCGGGCGACGCGCGAAACAGCGTCTTCCGAGCACCCCGACGCGAAAGGCTTTTCTGGAATGAGCGAAACGCCCGATCCCGACCGCGCGGCCCGCGCCATCGCGGAGAACGTCTACGCGGCGTACTGCCGCCAGGCGACCATGCCGGCTCACCCTTTGGAGGAGCAGACGATCGTCACCCGGCTGGTCGAGGCGATCCGCCCGCAGATCGGCGGCTCCCCGGGCGCGATCGTCGAGGCCGTCAACGCCGCCCTGTCGGCCTGGGAACAGCGAGATCCGGACATTCGCGGCCCGCGCGTCGCAACGATCGACCGGAGCGACGGCGCGATCACCCTGGGGTGAGCGCGGCCTCGGGGTGCGGTCCGGCTCGGCGCACGCTTGCCGCCGGAAGGCCGAGCGACGAGAGCCGGATCCCGCCTCGCGGAGCTCCATGCCCACCGCCGGGCGAGAGCCGCCCGGGCGACGCGGCTCGGGGCGCCGGCGGGGCGGGCCTCAACCCTTCTTCTTGTAGGCCTCGATCGCGTTGCGGCACCCGGGCGAGAGCTTCGACATGTTCCTGTTGAAGCAAGCGCGCGTCTCGGGGCCGTCCTCGAGCGGCAGGCCGGTGCAGAAGGTCGCGAAGTCGCCGGCGCAGAGCAGCTGCATCGCGGCCTTGTCTTCCTGCGACACCGGAGCGGCGATCGCTGCGGTCGCCGCAAACGTCGCGAGCGCAAAGCCGACTCCAAAACGTACCAACATCGTCTTCTCCTGAGGCACCCGCTCGACCCGGGTCCGGTGCCAGAACGTTGCGGGATGCGTCCGGGTTGCGCCGCCCGGCCCACGTCGTCGCGCGGCGTGTCCCGACGGGCACGGTCGGAACGGTGCTCGATCGCCCACCGGCCCGGTGGGCCGGCGAAGCGTCGCGTCAGACGATGCCGCTGGCCTCGTACGGCCAGGGAAGGCCGAGATGCGCCGCGACCTTCTCGGCGTCGTGGCCGACGGCCTCCACAGCCGCCCCGAGCGTCTCCACCGGCACCTGGAGCTTGCGCGCCCAGTAGGCGGCCGCGTCCGGCGTCGAGAGGTTGACGGTCTGAGGCTCGTGCGTGTCGTCGATCGGCATGGGGTGCTCCTGCCTCCCCCAATGCGGCAGTGCACCGGCGGTTCATTCACGCGGCCCGCCCCGGCGATTCGTTGCGCACGCTGCGCCCGAGCGCGGGCGGATGGAGGAACGGCCGGTGGGCGGGGCGGTTAGCAGGGACAACGGTAAGGAGTACCATCATGGATGTCTGGCAGCTCATCGGACGCGACCACGCGAACATCGAGCAACTCATCCACGATGCGCCGAAGGCATCGCAAGGGCCGGGTGCCGTGCGGAGCCGCGAGCGCCTTCTCGGCGAGCTCATCGATCGCCTCGAAGCACATGCCGAGGCGGTCTCCGTCAGCCTCTACGCCCCCCTCGGCCGGCGCGCGCAGACGCGGACGCTGGTTGATGCGCTGGACGAGCAGCACCGGGCGTTCATGAGCCAGCTCGCGGACCTGGCGCGACAGCGTCGGACGGGCTCCGAGGGGTGGCTGGATGCCTTCGAGGACGCGACCTTCCTCGTCGACCAGTACCTTCACCGCCACAAGCACGAGTTGATCCCGGCAGCGCGGGCGTTGCTGTCCGAGGGCGAGGTCCGCGATGCGGGCCAGACGTTCGTTCAAGCCAAGCGCTGGATGCTGCAGGGCCGCGACCGTCCGGCACCGGCACCGCGGAGCGAGTTCGACCTCCGGGTCATCGTCTGCACCCTGGCGGTCGGCCTCGGCTACCTTCTGTGGCAGGCGGGCTTCCTTGGTCGAGCCGGCGGCCGCCGCGGCGCGACCGGCGGCGCGAGCCGGGGCGTGAACCCAGCGACGGCCTCGATCCCGGCGGGACGCAACGGGGTGGACGGCCCCGCGCAGCGCCGGGAGCGGCTGCTCGACGAAGGGCTCGAGGAGACCTTCCCCGCCAGCGACCCAATCTCGGCGCAGCGTTTCACCTAGCGGGCCGCGCGGGCGACCGCCGGCGGCACGGTTGTCGCTCCGGACGCGGAATGCGGCGACGGAAAGCCGGAAGCAGGCTCGGGGAGGCGGCGATGTCGGACCTGGACACGAAGCGGGAGGAGATCGCGGCCCTCGTCGCCCGCGATCTCGGGTTCGACGGGCTCGCCGGGCTGAGCCCATCCGATCGGGCTGCCGTCGACCGGAGGACGGCGGAGCTCGTCGACCGCTGCGATACGACCTCGCCGGTGCCGGCCGACGCCCCTGCCGCCGACCGGGAGATGCGTCGCCTGCTCGCGGAGTACCGCGGGCTGCTGCATCTCCCGACCGACGCGGCCAACGTCCGCCTGGCGGAGGTCGGCGAGGTCTTCGCCCCGGAAGACGACGCCTGACGCCGTCCTTTCGACCGGAGCAGCGCACGTTCTAGCCGCCCTTCGCGACCAGAAAGAACGCGACGCCGACGATGAGGAGGCTTCGCGCGACCCGGCCGCACGTTATCGCGCCGACGCCGTCGTCGAGGGAACGCAGGTGGGCGATCTGGGCGAACATCGCCGCCCAGTAGGCCGACCACAGGCCGAGGATCGAGGCCATCGCAGGCGACATGGCCGGGCTGCCGGACCTAGCCCGGCGGCCGCCGCTCGTGGCGCCAGGACGCCACCGCGGCACGCCGCGCCTCGTAGGCACGCCGGACGGGCGAGCCGTCGGCGCCGCGCCCTTCCGGGCCGTAGCCGAAACGGAGGACGCCCTCGGGACCGTAGAGGCGGCTCACCTCGGTTCGCCAGACCCGATCGGTCTGGGCGAGAGTCGCCTCGGTCTCCGCGAGTCGTGTCGCATGCATCGTGGCTGTCCTGAAGGGCGGGGTCGTGGGGTCAACGCGAGCCGGCGCCATCCGCTCCGGATCGCACGCGACAAACCGGTTTCTCGACGGGCCGCCCGCGGGGGCTATCTTGAGGCGATGCCCCTGTCCCGCCCCGCCCGTCCCGGTGCCCGCGCAAGCGACGGGCCAAGCCCCGCTTCGCCGTGCCCGGCGACGTCCTTCCGGGGCGCCCGGGCAGGCGCGCGATGAGTGCGCGCCGCGCGCTGATCGTCGGCGCCTCCCGCGGGCTCGGCCTCGGTCTCGTCGCCCGGTTCCTCGAGCGCGGCTGGGCGGTGACGGCCACCGTGCGCCGGCCGTCGGCCGCCCTGTCCGAGCTCGCGAGCGCCGGCACGCTGCGGATCGAGACGGGCGTGGACATCGACGACGATGCGGCGGTGACCGCCCTACGCACGCGGCTGGCGGAGGCTCCGGCCTTCGATCTCGTCTTCGTGGTCGCGGGCGTCGCGACGCAGGCCGGCACGCCGGCCGCGGCGATGCCGCGCGCGGTCGCGACGGCGGTGTTCGAGACGAACGCCCTCAGCCCGATCCGTTTCGCGGAGGCCTTCCACAAGCGCGTCGCACCGGGCGGTCTCGTCGTCCTGATGACGTCGAAGCTCGGCTCGGTGTCGCTGAACCGCGGCGGCGGCTGGAGCAGCTACCGGGCGAGCAAGGCGGCGCTCAACACCCTGGCCCGCTCCTTCGCCGGGCAGCACGCCAAGGCCGATTGGGGCGTCGTGCTGATGCATCCGGGCTGGGTCCGCACGGATCTCGGCGGCCGGCGGGCGACGCTCGACGTCGAGACCAGCGCGCGGGGCATGGTGGCCGTCCTGGAAGGTCGCCTCGGGGGATCCGGCTGCGTCTTCCTCGACCATGCCGGGGAGGTCGTGCCCTGGTAGCCCCTCGAACTCAACGCCGCCGGATCGAGGTCCGTCTTCGGCGGCGCGGCGCGATCGCAACGCCGGACAGGCCATCCCTCCGGCTTCGAACGATTCCCGCCGGAGCCGTGCGCCGGTCGGAGGCGATCGTTCGGACCGATGCCCTGCGTCGAGACGCTTCGGGCCCGAAAAGCAAACCGCCGCCCGAACTAAGGCGATCCGTAAAGGCGCGTCACGCGGGACGATCGTCCAGCCTGTCGCCGCGGACCGCCGCGTCGTACCCGGCCAGCCATTGGTCGTGGGCCGCCATGCCCTCGGCATAGGGGCAGTCTTCGCGGCGGAGGTTCTTGCCCGGCGCGTAGAAGCCGAGCGCGTAGTGGTCCAGGTTGTCGTCCGGCGGCTCCGACATCGATGGCTCTCCCGTATGCGTGGGGCGGCGGTGCCGCGGCTTAAGTCATCACCTCGGCGAGGATGCACGGCACCTCCGCCGGAAGCTCGCGGGCGAGGAAGCCGATTCCGCCGTAGCGGCGCGCCAGCCGGCGGCCCGCCTCGCCGTGGGCGTAGACGCTCCAAAGGGCCGCGGCTTCGGGCTCGGTTCCGCGCGCGAGCAGGCCGACGATGAGGCCCGCCAGCGTGTCGCCCGATCCCGAGATCGCCAGCCCGACATGCCCCATCTCGTAGCACCAGGCGCGGCCGTTGGGGGAGACGACCTGCGTCCGGCCGCCCTTCATCACCGTGATCGTCCCGAAGCGCTCGGTGGCCCGGCGGGCCGCCGCCAGCGGGTCGGCTTCGACGGCCTCGCGGTCGATGTCCAGCAGCTTGGCCATCTCGCCCGCGTGCGGGGTGATGATCGCCGGCTTGGGCAGGCGGCGCGTCAGGTCCGGATCGGCGCGCAACGCGGCGAGCGCCCCGGCATCCAGGACGATGGCTGCCGTGTCCGCCCCGCGGACGAGCGCGGCGACCACGGCTTCCGTGTCCGCGTCCTCGCTCATCCCCGGCCCGCACAGGATCGCGTCGCTCGCGCCGGCCCGCTGCGCGAGATCGTCGGCGCAGGCACGCCCGATGCCGCCGGCCTCGGTCTGTGCCAGGCCGATCACCAGGGCTTCCGGCACGGCGATCCCGATCGGGATCGCGAGGTCGCGGCAGACGCCGATCTGCAGCTTTCCCGCCCCGACGCGCATCGCCGCGTTGGCGCCGAGCAGGACGGCGCCCGGCAGCGCCGTGCAGCCCGCTACGATCAGTACGCAGCCGCGCCCATCCTTGCTGTCGCCGTCCGGATCGGGAGGGGCCATGCCGCGGAGCACGTACTCGGTCAGCGGTGTGACGGCGCTCATGGCTTCCCTCCGGTCCTTGCCCCAAGGGTCTGACGGTCGCTCAGCTCTTGGTGTCGGGTTCGGAGGTAACGGTGGCGCCCTGTGCCTCAAGGGGTGCGACGAAGTTGTAGCGGATCAGGTCGAGGGCACCACCGGGTGTGGCGCGCGCAGAGGGGACGTACTCAGTGACCCCGCAATTGGCGATGTCGCCCTCGGCGTCGATCGCCAGGATCTCCCCCTCGGTCATGTTCTCCAGGAGGTAGCGCAGGCACAGGACGACCACCTGGTGGGCGACGAGGAGGATGCGCTGGCCTTCGTAGTGCAGGGCCATCGTGTCGAGCGCGCCGCGCAGGCGCAGGATGACGTCGCACCAGCTCTCGCCGCCGGGCGGCCGGTGGTAGAACTTGCCGAGGTCGCTGCGCAGCGCCGCCTGCTCCGGGTGCAGCTGCTCGATTCCGGCGCGCGTAAGCCGGTCGAGGATCCCGAACTCCTTCTCGCGCAGGCGCTCGTCGACGAGGAGCGGCGGGGTGTCCGCGGCCAGCGCACCGGCGGCGCGGATCCCCTCGGCGGTCTCGACCGCGCGGCGGTAGGGCGAGGCCAGGACGAGGTTCGGACGCTGGTCCTCGGGCAGGCTCGCGAACCAGCGGCCGAGCGCCTCGGCCTGCCGGTGGCCGAGCGGGCTCAGCGGCACGTCCACGTCGCGTTCGGGAATGTCGATCCGCGCCGCGCCCGAGGCCTGCGCCGCATCGCGGGCGACGTTGCCGGCGCTCTCGCCGTGGCGCACGATCCAGAGGTGAAGCGGCTGTCTGTGCGGCACGGGGATCTCCAGCGCGTCCACCGGTCCGGTCGGCGCAGGTCTCGTCATACGGCGTCGTCGCGCGCGAGACACGGCGACGACGCGGGATCGCATCGCCCCGCCCTTGGGCGCGATGCCGGCAGGGCGGGCGAGCGCACGAAGAAGCCCGCCGCGGCGAACCGGGCGGGCTGAACGACGTGCCGTCGTCGCGAAGCCTACTTCGCGGTCGGGGCGCTGCCGCTGTTGACGGTGCCGCCCGCGCTCGGGCCCGCACCGTTGCCGGCGGCACCGGGCGCGACGGGCGCCGTGGTGGCGCTCGGCGCGGTGGTGCCTGCGTTCGGGACGGTGCCGGTGGTGGTGGACGACCGGCCCGCGGCCGACCCCTCACTGATCGTGCCGCCGGCCGACGGCCCGGCGCCCGGGCTGCCGGGGCCGCCGTCGGAGGCTCCGCCCTGGGCGAAGGCGGCAGTGCCCATGGTCAGGACGAACGCGGACGCGAGCGTGATCGACTTGAAAGACAATGTGTTTCCTCCGGTGGATTACCAAACTCTGCTGAAGAACCAGCTTGCGCCGTCTCCGTTCCACACGAGAAAGCCGGCCTGGATTTCCCCGGCCGGGCCCCTCGATCGTCGGGCTTCGATCGGCGCGTCTTCAAAGGCGCCTTCAGCGCGTCCTGGCACCGAGCTTCGTGCTGATCGTCCGTCCGCCGCCACGGCGCATCATGTGGCGCCGCATGGTGTGGTGGCGCATCATCGAGCGGCGCGTCATCCGCACCTGCACGGTCGGGGCCTCGGGCTGGACGAGGCTCGGCGCGGGCGCCGGCGTCGCGGCGGAGACGGCGCCGGCCGACATCAGGACGGCGCCGAAGGCCGCGGCCGCGATCGCAGAGGCTGTGAGACGGGTCTTGGTCATCGGTGCCGGATCCTTGCTGCCGCACCGGGTCGGTGCCACGGCGTGAAACCACGGCCACGATCCGATCGTTCCTCGCCTTCCGGTTGAGAAGGTGCCAGCCGGCCCGCCTCAGCCGATCAGGAAGTGCACCAGGATCAGCGCCAGCGCCGCGCCGCCGATCGCGAGGCCCATCAGGACGACGCTGCTGAGCTGGTCGACGCCGTCCACGTCCTGGCCGATGCGATGCTCGACGCTGTTGGCGCCGTGGCCCGGCCTGTCGGGAAAGGTGGGTTGTGCCATGTCGATCTTCCTCGCGATCCGAAGGGGTGATGCGGGGGCAACGCGACATCGGACCGGTCGGTCCTCGACGTTCGGCAGGCGATGCAACATGCCGCGGGTCGCGAAGTCCCGGGCGCAGCGCGCTCCGAGCCGATGTGAACCAAAGCCTTCGCACGCCGTTGCAAGTGCCAGCGACGGGAGTGGATCGATGAAGACGCTTTGCACGGTGATGGTGGTGGGCCTGACGATCGCCGGATCGGTCGCGCCGGCCTTGTCCCAGCCCTACGGCGGCCGGGACTACGGCTACGGCGAGCGCGAATCCGGGTATGGCGGCCGCGACGACCGCTACCGCGATCGCGACCGGGGCTACGACGACCGCGGCCGCGGCGGCGGCCGCGGCGGTTTCGGGTTCGACGAGGCCGAGTACCTTCGCTGCAACCCCGACGTTCGCCGCGCGGTGAGCCGCGGGCAGGTGGATTCGGGCGCGGCGCATTACCGGGTGTTCGGCCGGCGCGAAGGCCGGCGGTTGAGCTGCTGAGCCTCCGACGACGCGGTCGGCCGGCACGACGGCCTAGCGGAGGCGATCTCGCCAAGCCCGGCCGGAGAGTCGCGTAGGGTCGACGGCGGCCGCCGGTTCGCCGACGGCGCGGTCGGCCCGATGCAGATATGCACCTGGAGCGTAGCAACGCCGTGTGGTTGCGCTTGCCGGCGCACTTGCCAGCATCCCCGCCATGGCCGCATGCAGCACGCGTTGCCGCCGCGAGCCCCAGCCCACGATGTCCCCTCCGCCCGCACCGTCGAGCACGCCGACCCATCACGGCCTGCCTCCGGCCCAGCGCGGGCGGGCGATGGTGGCGGTGCTCACCGGCGTCGCGCTGGCGACGCTCGACACCGCCATCGCCAACACCGCGCTGCCGACCATCGCCGCCGATCTCGGGGTCGATCCCGGCGCCTCGGTGTGGATCGTCAACGCGTACCAGCTCGCGGTGGTGGCGACGCTGCTGCCGATCGCGGCGCTGGGCGAGATCGTCGGCCAGCAGCGGATCTACGTCGGCGGGCTGATCCTGTTCACCGGCGCCTCGCTCGTCTGCGCGCTGGCCTGGTCGCTGCCGACGCTCGTTGCGGCCCGCGTGCTCCAGGGCGTCGGCGCGAGCGCCCTGATGGCGGTCAACATCGCCCTCATCCGCTTCATCTATCCGGCCCACCAGCTCGGGCGCGGCGTCGGCCTCAACGCCTTCGTGGTCGGCGTCGGCTTCGCGGTCGGCCCGACCGTCGCCTCGCTGATTCTCGTCGCGGCGCCGTGGCCGTGGCTCTTCGCCGTCAACGTGCCGATCGGGCTCGCCGCCCTGGTGCTGGCCTGGACCGCGCTGCCGGAGACCGGCCGCTCCGGCCACCGCTTCGATGGGGTCGGCTCGCTGCTCAACGCGTCCGCCTTCGCCCTGCTCGTGCTCGGCCTCGGCGAGGCCGCGCACGAGGGGCCGCTCTGGCGCATCCTGGCGGAGGCCGCCGGCTCGGTCGCCTGCTTCCTGCTGCTGCTGCGGCGGCAGGCAGGGCATCCTGCGCCGATGCTGGCCGCCGACCTCCTCCGGCGCCCGCTGTTCGCCCTCTCCGCCACGACCTCGGTGTGCTCGTTCGCGGCGCAGGGGCTCGCCTTCGTCTCGCTGCCCTTCCTGTTCCAGCACACGCTCGGGCGCACGCAGGTCGAGACCGGCTTCCTGATGACGCCGTGGCCCGTCGTGGTCGCGCTGATGGCTCCCCTGGCCGGGCGCCTCTCGGACCGCTACCCGCCGGGCCTGCTCGGCGGGATCGGGCTCGCCGGACTCGCCGTCGGCATGGGGCTGCTCGCCGCCCTGCCGGCGAGCCCGACCGTCCTCGACATCGGCTGGCGCATGGCGATCTGCGGCGCGGGCTTCGGCTTCTTCCAGGCGCCGAACCTGCGCGCCATCATGACGAGCGCGCCGCCGGCGCGATCGGGCGGGGCAAGCGGCATCGTCGCCACCTCCCGTCTCCTCGGCCAGACCATGGGCGCCGCGCTCGTCGCCGCCTGCTTCGCGATCGCGGATGCGCATGGGCCGGCGCTCGCCCTGGGGCTCGGCGGCGCCTTCGCCGCTGTCGCGAGCGTCGTCAGCTTCCTCCGGCTCGCCGTCGCCCCCGAGGACACGGCGAGACCGGCGTGAGGCTGCGGGGCCGGACCTCGGCGCCGCGTTAACGCTTCATCAACCACGCGCCGGCCACGGTGTCCCGAGGAGAGACACCGCCATGAAGCGACGCCCCAGCCGCGACTTCGATGCCCTGAGCCAGGCGCAGATCGCCGCCGGCCGGACCGACACCCGGCGCGTAGATGCCGGCCGCCTGATGCCCGCCTCGGCGCCGAAGCGGATGGCGGACCTCCTCGACGCGATCCAGCACGTGACCGAGGCGGCGACGGGGGAGCGCAGCTTCCTCCACGTCCGGCCGCGCCCGTGACGCCGGCGCGCTTCTCCGGCACCCGCGCTCGTCCGGCGACGGTCTTGCGATGATCACGCTGGGCTTCGTGGTGATGCTCGCGGCCGCCCTCGGCCCGGCGGCGATCCTCGTCGCCGCCCCGGCGCGCCGTCGGTTCCTGCGCTGAGCGCGGGGCCTACGAAGCCGGCCCACGTCACGCTGCGGGGCGCGCCGCCTGATACACGGCGAGGAAGATGCGGACGGCCTCGTCCACGTGCCGTTCCATGTCGGCGCGGCTGCCGTCGTCCTTGTGGGGGATGAACAGGCACACCGGAACCACCTTCCCGATGATCAACCCGATGAACATGGTCGCGGCGAGCAACGGGTCGTCGCCGATGAACGCGCCGTCGCGCCGGGCCGCCTCGAGGTAGTCGGTCAGGTGCCGCTGCGTGCGGCCCGGCGCCATCGCGTAGAACGCCTCGCCGAGGGCCGGGTTGCGCTGGACCTCGGCGACGATGATGCGGGCGAGCGCCGTCATCTCGGGCATGATCATCGCGCCGTAGAGGTTCGTGCCGAAGGCCCGGAGCACCGCCGGGAGCGGGCCCTTGCTCCCGAGATCGGTCTCGATCCGCTGCCTGAGATCGCGCGTCCGGTTGCTCACGACCTCGATGAACAGGTCGTCCTTCGAGCCGAAATGGCGATAGAGCGTCTCGGTCGAGGCCCCGGCCTCGTTCGCCACCATCTTCATCGTGGTGTCCGAGAACCCGTGCTGAAGGAACACGCGCTCCGCCACAGCGGCGATCTCCTCGCGACGGCGCGATCCGCGCGGCACACGAATCCGAGAGCCATCAGCCGAACCGTTCGTTTCGCTTGACATCACCATCCAGATTGAGGGTAGAAACGAAACGTTCGGTTCGGATAACTCGCCGCACCGTACGGACGATCGCCCACGCCGTCTCGCTGAACGTGCGGTGGGACGAAAGGTTTGCATTCATTCCATGCGTGACGTCGATGCAAGCACCTCGTCCGGCCTGTCCAGGCCGTCGCGGAGTCGACGCGACCTGCTCGACGTCGGCTCGCCGCCCCGGCAGGGCGGGCCAGCCCGCGATGCCGACGACCGCCGTCGCCCCGCCCGCGATGCGTTGCGCGTCGTCCGGGATCGGCCCCGCGACGGCAGGGACGAGGAGCCGTACGCGGACGAGCGGGATCACGGAGATCCCCGTCGCAGCCGCGACGCGCGCGACCACCGCTCCGAGGGCTGGCAGGCCCGCGAGCGGCAAGGCGACGACGATCGGCACGGCGACGACGATCGGCAAGACCACGATGGGCGAGACGACCATCGGCAGGACGACGATGATCGGAAGGGCGGCGACGCGAAGGACCGGGACGACCGCGGCGGCAAGAAATCGGACGGAGACGACAAGGGAGCGGACGAGCGCGCGCGCAGGAAGCGGCGGCCTTGGGTCATCGGGATCGCCGTGGTGGTCCTGCTGCTGCTCGCCGGGGGCGGCGTGACCTACTGGCTCGCGACCCGCGGGACGATCAGCACCGACGACGCCTACACCGACGGCAACATCGTCACGATCGCGCCGCAGGTGGCCGGGCAGGTGATCGCGCTCGAGGTGACGGACAACCAGTTCGTGCACAAGGGCGACACGCTGTTCCGCATCGACCAGCGCCAGTTCGTCTACAGCCGCGAGCAGGCCCAGGGCCAGTTCGCCGCGAGCAACGCGCAGATGGCCAGCCAGCGGCTCGGCGTTGAGATCGCCAAGAAGAACTTCCCCGCTTCCCTCCAGCTCGCGCAGGCGAACCTCGACTCGGCCAAGGCCAACCTCGTCCTGCAGCAGGCCAACTACGACCGGCAGAGGAGCCTGCCCAAGCTGGCCACGACGCAGCAGGAAGTCGAGACCAACGCGTCCAACTACCAGCAGGCCAAGGCGCAGGTCGAGCAGGCCCAGGCCCGCCTCGTCCAGGCGATGCCGGTCCAGCAGAACATCGGCCAGTCCGAGCAGCAGGTCGACCAGATCAAGGGCCAGGCCGAGCAGGCCAGGGCGCAGGTCGAGCAGGCCAACCTGAACATCGAATGGAGCGTGGTGCGGGCGCCGCAGGACGGCTGGGTGACGAAGCGCAACGTCAACGCCGGCGACTACCTCACCGCCGGCCAGCAGGTCATGTCGCTGGTCACCACCGACGTCTGGGTGACGGCCAACTACAAGGAGACCGAGCTCGACGGCATGCGGACCGGGCAGCGGGTGCGGATCGCGATCGACGCCTATCCCGACCTCGACCTGCAGGGGCACGTCGAGTCGATCCAGCGCGGGTCGGGCTCGAAATTCTCCGCCTTCCCGGCCGAGAACGCCACCGGCAACTTCATCAAGATCGTCCAGCGCGTGCCGGTGAAGATCGTGATCGATTCCGGCCTGAGGAAGGAGGAGCCGCTGCCGCTCGGCATCAGCGTGGTGCCGACGGTGATGCTGAAGTGAGCGGGGCCTCGGACGGCTGGAAACCCGCCTACAACCCCTGGCTCATCGCCATCGCGGTGACGCTGGCGGCGTTCATGGAAGTGCTCGACACCACCATCGTCAACGTAGCCCTGCCCTACATCGCGGGCTCGCTCGCCGCCTCGAACGACGAGGCGACCTACACGCTCACCGCCTACCTCGTCGCCAACGGCATCGTGCTGACCATCGCCGGCTGGCTCTCCGACACGATCGGCCGGAAGCGCTACTTCCTGATCTGCATCGGCATGTTCACGGTGGCCTCGTTCCTGTGCGGGCTGTCGCAGAGCCTCGGGCAGATCATCCTGTTCCGCCTGATGCAGGGCTTCTTCGGCGGCGGCCTGCAGCCGAGCCAGCAGGCGATCATCCTGGACACCTTCCCGCCGGCCAAGCGCGGGGCGGCCTTCGGGGTCACGGCGGTGGCGACGGTGGTCGCGCCCGTCCTCGGGCCGACGCTCGGCGGCTACCTCGTCGAGCACGCGACCTGGCGCTGGATCTTCTTCATCAACGTGCCGGTCGGCATCGTCACGCTGTTCGTCAACGCCTACCTGGTCCAGGACCCGCCGGCCGCGGCCGAGAAGCGCGCGCGCGGGCTCGACTACGTCGGCCTGGCCCTGATCGTCGTCGGCATCGGCTGCATGCAGATCATGATCGACCGCGGCGAGGTCAACGCCTGGTTCAGCTCGTCCTTCATCCGGATCATGGCCGTCGTCGCCTTCCTCGGGATCTTCGGCGCCATCTGCTGGCTGCTGACGGCCAAGGCGCCGGTGGTCGACCTGATGGTGTTCCGGGACCGGAACTTCGCCGTCGGCTGCCTGCTCATCGGCGCGGTCGGCGCCCTGCTCTACGCGGGCTCGGTCCTGATCCCGCAATTCGCGCAGCAGGTGCTGGGCTACACTGCGCTCGATTCCGGCTTCATCCTGTCGCCGGGCGGCGTGGCGGTGATCGTGCTGATCCCGCTCGTCGGCCTGATGATGAAGGTCGTGCAGACCCGCTACCTGATCATGTTCGGGTTCGCCTTCATGGGCGCGGCGATGTTCTATTCGAGCCGGATCGCGCCCGACATCGACTTCCGGACCCTGGTCTGGATGCGCACGCTCCAGACGGCGGCGCTCGCCTTCCTGTTCGTGCCGATCTCCACCGTCGCCTACCTGACGCTGCCCCAGAAGTACCGCAGCGACGCGTCGGCGCTGTTCTCGATGTTCCGCAACGTGTTCGGCTCGGTCGGGATCTCGCTCTCGACCGCCGCGGTCACGGAGCGGACGCAGGCCGACCAGGCCCACCTCTCGACGTTCATGACGCCGCTGCGACAGGGCTACGCCACGCTGATCCAGGAGACCGAGCAGACGCTGCGCTCGCTCGGGCGTGCCGCCTCGGTGGTGCACCAGCAGGCGGTCGCGCAGACCTACCAGACCTACACGAAGCAGGCTCAGATCCTGGCCTACAGCAACGTGTACCAATACGTGG
Source organism: Methylobacterium sp. E-041 (assembly GCF_022829665.1). Lineage (NCBI taxonomy): Bacteria > Pseudomonadati > Pseudomonadota > Alphaproteobacteria > Hyphomicrobiales > Methylobacteriaceae > Methylobacterium > Methylobacterium sp. E-041. Next base: position 91,561 of record NZ_JAKSYQ010000285.1, read on the forward strand.
CGCTGCTGGCGTTCCTCGTCGTGCCGCTCTGCTTCCTGATATCGGCCCGGACCGCCAAGGCCGAGGGCGGAGGACACTGACATGACATCCCGCCGAATGTTCGAAGGCCGGTCCCGCGCGAAGGCCTCGGCTGCGCTGTCGGGCCGGGCCTCCCTCCTCGCGCTCGCCGCGATACTCGGCCTGGCCGGCTGCACGGTCGGCCCCGACTTCTCCGTTCCGCCGACGCCGCTCGCCGACGCGAGCGACTACCTCGACACCGGCGTCCCGGCCCGGGCGACACGGCGCCTGACGGCGCGCACCAGCCAGGCCGAGCCGGACATCGCCTGGTGGCAGGCCTTCCGCGATCCGATCCTGACCCGGCTCGAGGAGCGCGTGGCCGCGCAGAACCTCGACGTGAAGACCGCGACCGCGCGCCTGTTCGAGAGCCGGGCCCAGCTCACCACCGCGAACGCCGCGACGCTGCCGACGATCGGCGGCACCGGCAACGCCTACCGCATGCAGTACAGCCAGAACGGGACGATCGGCCTCCTGTCCGGCTCCCTCGGCGGCCTGACCGGCGGCGGGGCGGGGGGCGCCAACCCGACCGCACCGCTGACCAACGGGTTCGAGAGCTACACCCTCGGGCTCGACGCATCGTGGGAGCTCGATCTCTGGGGCCGGGTCCGCCGCTCGGTCGAGGCCGCGGAGGCCCAGGCCGACGCGTCCGCGGATCAGCGCCGCGACATCCTGGTCTCGAGCCAGTCCGACCTCGCCCGCAACTACGTGCAGCTGCGGGGCACCCAGGAGCAGATGCGGATCAACCTCGCCAACATCCGCGTCAACGAGCAGATCCTCGACGTGGTGCGGGTGCGCCAGCAGAAGGGCCTCGTCACCGGCCTCGACATCGCCAGCGCGGCGCAGCAGGTCGAGGCGATCAAGGCGCAGCTGCCCGGGCTGCAGCAGCAGGAGATCCAGCAGATCAACGCGATCTCGCTCCTGCTCGGCGAGGCGCCGCTCGCCCTGTCGCAGGAGCTGGTCACCGCCCGGGCGATCCCGCCGGTGCCGCCGCGGGTGCCGGTCGGCATCCCGTCGACCCTCGTCCTGCGCCGTCCCGACATCCGCGCCGCGGAAGCCAACCTGCACGCCGCCGTGGCCGAGATCGGGGTCGCCGAGGCGCAGTTCTTCCCGACCGTGACCTTGAGCGCCAGCCCGACCGACAACGCGGTCGATCCCGGCAAGATCTTCCGGGTGTCGTCGCTGCAGTACATGAACGTCGGCCCGTCGATCTCCATTCCGCTCTTCGACGGCGGCCGGCTCAAGGCGAACCTCGTGCTCCAGCGCGCCCGGCAGCAGGAGGCGGCGATCGCCTACCAGAAGGCTGTGCTCCAGGGCTGGCACGACATCGTCAACGCGCTCGCCGCGTTGCGCGCCGACGAGGGCCGGCGGGCGCGCCTGTCCAGGCAGGTCGGCGATGCGCGCCAGGCGCTGTCGCTGTCGCGGTCGCGCTACGAGCAGGGCGTCGACACCTTCACCACGGTCCTGCAGGCGTCGCAGACCGTGCTCCAGGCGGAGGTCAACCTGGCTCAGGCCACCGCCGCGATCTCGACCGACTTCGTCTCCCTGTCGCGGGCGCTCGGCGGCGGGTGGGAGACGACGTTCCCGAGCGGCCGGACGCCGCCCCTGTCCCTGGCGAAGGTCGGCGTCCCGCTCGCCGACCTCGTCCACGACGCGCCCGCCGCACATTGAGCGGCGGCGCGCCGAGCGCGCGCGCGGCGTCGGCGTCAGAACGCGTTCGCGACCGGCCTGAAGGCGCGGACGAGGTCGGTGTCGAGCCGTCCGCCCATCCCGACCAGGATGTCGTAGGCCTTCGCGTTCGGCATCGGCGCGCGATAGGGGCGGCGCTCGATCATCGCGCCGAAGATGTCGCAGATCGTGACGAGGCGGACGAGATCCGGGATCGCGCGGCCGGCGAGCCCGTCGGGATAGCCCGAGCCGTCGAGCATCTCGTGATGCGAGCGCACGACCGCGAGCAGGGTGTCGTCGAACCCGCGCCCCACCAGCATGGCGTATCCCAGCGCGGCGTGGGTGCGCATCACGGCCATCTCCCCGTCGTCGAGCCTGCCCGGCTTGTTCAGGATGGCGGGGTCGATCTCCATCTTGCCGACGTCGTGCAGCAGGGCCGCCTTGACGAGGTGATGGCGGTCGGCCGCTTTCAGGCCGAGGATGCCGCCGAAGGCCGCCGACAGCCCGGCCACGAGCATGCAGTGCCGGTGGGTGGCGTCGTCGAAGCGCCGGACGGCGCGCACCCAGGAGCCGATGTCGACCTCCTGCACCGCGCTCGCCACGAGCTTCGTTCCGGCCTCGATCTCGGCCGGCGTGACCGAGCGGCCGGGCACGAAGGTCTTGCGCAGGAACTGCTCGGCCATCTCGCCGTAGCGCTGCATCGCCGCCGGCATCGGCGCCGCCCGCTCCAGCAGGCCCGTCAGGGTATCGACCAGGGCACCCGCGCCGGCGGCGGCGCTCAGCAGGCTGGAGGCGCCCAGGAGGTCGGCGTACGCGCGCGTGCGGCCGCCGTCGTCGTGCAGAAGGCAGACGTAGGGCACGTGCTGGCCGCGAACCCGCTCGAGCACCTGGCGCAGGCGCTGAAGCGCCTCGGAGGTCAGCGCCTTCACGTCGCTGACGATCAGTCGCGGCGGCCCCGGATACGGCTCGTCGTCGTAGAGGTCGTAGATGGTCGAGCCCTCGAAGTCTCGTAGGTCGCGTGCCAGCCGTGCCGTGCGGGCCGGGTCGTCGCTGATCAGAAGAAGCTCGGCCATGACGGCGGTCCATGTTGGATTTTCGTTGTCGCGCTCAGCTTGGACAGATTACAGATAGACCTCCCCCATCATCTCAAGGTCTGGCGCCGGCAACGGCAGATCCATGCTCGAGATCATCCCAGCGCCCGCGACGCTTCGCGGACCTGCCGCGTCGCGTGATCCACCCGCTCGCTGGCCTGGGCGATCATGTCCATGCCCGACGCGATCACCGACACGCCGCGCGAGGCGGTCTGCATGCTGCCCGAGATCTCCTGCGTCACCGCGGACTGCTCCTCGACCGCCGCCGCGATCGCGTTCGACACGTCGTTGAGCGTCTGGATCGTGGTCTGGATCGAGGCGATCGCGTCGACGGCATCGCGGGTGGCGTTCTGCGTCGCGACGATCTGGCCCCGGATCTGATCCGTGGCCTTGCCGGTCTGCTCGGCCAGCGCCTTCACTTCGGCCGCCACCACGGCGAAGCCCTTGCCCGCCGCCCCGGCGCGGGCCGCCTCGATCGTGGCGTTCAGCGCGAGCAGGTTGGTCTGGGCGGCGATGCCCTGGATCAGGGCGACGACGTCGCCGATCTGGGCGGCCTGGCTGCTCAGGCCGGCGACGATGTTGCCCGTGCGCTCGGTCTGATGGACGGCCTGGCCGGCGATCTGGGCCGCGTGGCTGACCTGCTGGCTGATCTCGCCGACCGAGGCCGAGAGCTCCTCCGCGCCCGAAGCCACGCTCTGGATGTCGCCGGAAACGCGCGCCACCGTGGTGGCCGCCTCCGAGGTCTGCCGCATGACGTCCTCGGTCGCCGCGCCGATCGCATCGAGATCCGTGCCGATCGCCCGCTGCGCTTCGACGCGGCGCTGCCGCTCGCGCACCTGCTCGGTGATGTCGGTCGCGAACTTGACGACCTTGACCGTGCGCCCCTCCGCATCGGTGACGGGGTTGTAGGTCGCCTGGATCCAGACCTCGCGTCCGCCCTTGCCGATCCGAAGGTACTCGGCGGACTGGTATTCCCCGCGGGCGAGCGCCTTCCAGAACTCCTGGTAGGCGGCCGTGGCGCGATCCGCCTCGGTGACGAACATGCTGTGGTGCTGGCCCTTCACCTCGTCGAGCCGGTAGCCGACGGCATCGAGGAAGTTCGCGTTGGCGGTGAGGATCGTGCCGTCGGGCTCGAAGGCGATCACGGCCTGCGACCGGTGCAGGGCGGCGATCTGGCCCTCGAGCTCCAGCGCTTCCTGCTTGTGGGCGGTGACGTCGGTCGCGAACTTCACGATCCTGACGGTCTTGCCGGCGCGGTCGAGCACGGGGTTGTAGGAGGCCTGGACCCAGACCTCGCGGCCTCCCTTGGCGATGCGCCTGAAGGCGGCCTGTTGCGACTTGCCCTGCGCCAGATCCGCCCAGAACTGCCGATACGCCTCGCTGGTCGCGTATGACGGCGGGACGAACAGGCTGTGATGCCGCCCCTGGATCTCGTCGAGGCCGTATCCCATCACCGCGAGGAAGTTGGCGTTGGCGGTGAGGATCTTGCCGCCGGGGTCGAACTCGATCACGGCCTGCGATTTGTCCAGCAGATCCGCCGCGATCGAGGCGCGATGATTTCGAAATGTCAACATGCCGTCCCCCCGTCCAATCATCGGCTTCCCAGCGTGCTCGTCCTTCGAGGCGAGAATTCGTACAGGCAGGCGATGAATTCCAGGCACAACCTAGACTATAAATAGTTAAGACCGGCTTATACTCCTGTCAGAATTGACGTCGACATGACGATCCGCCGACGAGATCACGTTTATGATACTACGCATCGCAAAATTGATACTTCCCGCGACCTTCCATACCTCTGGTTGAACATTGGGTGATCCTGGGCTCCACCGCGGCATCACCGCCTCGCCCGCGATGGGATGTCGGTGGTCAGGGGCGACCGGATGCCTCGCGACGGGTCTGGGTCGGTGCACACCCGTACATGCGGCGATAGCGCTGCCCGAAATCGCTCATGTGGACGAAGCCCCACCGTCTTGCGATGTCTCCGACGGAGAGATTCATGTTCGAAGTCGCGACGAGATCTTCGTGGACGCGCATCAGGCGCTGCTGGATGATGTATTGGAACGGCGTCTGGTCGACCGACCGGCGGAAGTTGTCCTGCAACCCCCGGACGCTCAGCCCGGCGGCTGCGGCGATGTCGCTCAACGCCAGGGGCGTGGCGAGATACGTCTGAATGTAGTCCTTCGCGAGGCTCAGGCGCGACGGCCGGGCCTGCCGCCGGACGTCGGCGATCGCCTCCGCCCGCCTCGGCCAGGCCGAAAGCAGTTGATACCCCAGGATCTCCTGCATCAGCGCCAGGGTGTGATCGCCCGAAGGCTCGACCTCGAGGCATCGGCGATAGATCTGCCGCATCGCGCAGTACAAGGCTCTGATGCCGGGCGCCCCCATGTCGGCGCCCCGGGCGAAGGGCGGGAAACCGGTCGCTTCGCCGCCGGTCAGAGCCGCGTTGATGGTCGTCAACGCCTGTTTCGAGATCGAGCAGCCGAACAGGTGGAACCCGCCCGACGATTGCGCATCGCTCAGATCCTGATGATCGGCGAGGATCGCGGTCGTCGGCGCCCCCATGGCACGACCGTCCTGGAAGACGTAGTTCGTATGCCCGCCCAACGTGAAGTTGATCGTCACGATGTCGTAAGCGGATTTCGGCCTTCTGCTGTAGGGGCCGACGGACCTCACGTCCCAGAAACTGAGCAGATCGCTCTGGCTGCCGACGAGCTCGATCTTTATCTCGGACGACCGCCCGATCTCGAACTGCACCGGGACCATGTCCCGATCGTTGAAATCCCGGACGTTCGTCGCGGAGCCGATCGACTCGGCTATGCGTCCCCTGGGTCGCCAGATCCCCGACCTCGAATTCGCCTTGCCCTTCATCGTGCCCTGTTCTTGCCCTGGCCTATCTCCCGACCGCACCGACGATCATTCCGCGAAGGACGTGAGGATCGGGATCTCCGAGCCGCGATCTCTTCGGCTGCATGCAACGCCCGTCGAAAGACCTGCGGCGGCCCCCGTCGCGAGGCGCTTCGAGGACACGGATCGCGCTGATCCAAGATCCCCGACGTTTCGATCCGCGACCCTCGGCGTATCCGCGCGAGGGGATGCCGGACGTTACTGAATCGTGCCACATCTCATGAAACAATCGTAAGTTGGTTGTAGCTTCCGACTTTTCTACCGCTGCAACGATCGACTTTTATCTATGCAAAAGGAGCTATCTGTTTTGCCCGAATCCCGCGACGATGGCAGGCATCACTTTTCCGCGATCGTCGGACCCGACGAATATCGCCGACGATCGTCCGAATAGTTTCGTGATGCGGCACTCAGAATAGCAGTATATTCTGAGATAGAATTTCAATTTATCAAATATAGATAGTACAGAAAAAGTATTTCAAGGCGATTGTCACTGCTGAGATTGTCCGTGACGCGCACTTCCGCAGGTCGGGGGACGTCATCGGCGAGACGCGATGTTCCGTCGGCGCGCTGCTGCTGAATGGGGGCGCTCGTTCGCCACGCGATGGTCCCGGCCGGGGCTTGAGGGCCGGCGGCGCCGCGCGCTGCGGCGATCGTGCCGGCTGTGCCGGGTCGCGATACGCCGGCGGGAAGCCGCTTCGTCGGCGGCGTCGGCCGTGATCGGGACCGCACGCAACGTGGCCGTCCGCATCCTCGCCGACGCCGATCCGGAGGCGCCGCGGCCGGTCAGGCGCCGGAGGTCGCCGCGCCGCCGTCCCGCATCGCCTCGGCGACGCTCTCGAAGGCGGCCACCACCGCCTGCGCATTCGCCTGGCGGATGGCGTCGAGGTCGGGGCCGCCGGCGCCGGGGATCTCGATGTCCGACATCTCGGCGCTGAGGCTGCGCCCGAGCGCGCGCACCCGGTCCGGCGGCAGGCCGCTCTGCTCGAACACCAGCACCGCGACCGTCTGGACGAGCACCCGCAGGGCGGAGGCTTCCGCGAGCCGCTCGACTGCTTCCTGATTGATCGCCATCGCCACCCCGCCGCCCGGCTCCGCCCCCGGAGGCCGGCTCATCGTCGTCGCCCCGCCATGCCCGAGGCCGCGTCCGGATGGCAACCGCTAATGCGCGTCGTCGGTATCCAGCGTCAGTCCGGTTGCATGCGGCGGGCTCCCGTCGGCGAGGCTCAGGCGGCCTTCGGAAGCCAGTCGCAGAAGGCGCGCACGGCCGGGTCCTCGGCGCGGGCCTCCGGGACGTAGGCGTGGTAGCTGCGCGCCGGCAGCGCCGGGCCGTCGAACGGCAGCGTCAGCCGGCCGGCCGCCACGTCGTCGGCGATCAACCGCTCCGGGCCCATCGCCACGCCCAGCCCGTCGAGGGCGGCTTGCAGCGTGAGGTAGAAGTGCTCCAGCGTCACCGAGCGCGCCGGGCCGAGGTTCGGCACGCCGGCGGCCTGCAGCCAGTGCGGCCACACCTCGGGCAGCGTCGCCGCGTGCAGCAGCGTGTGGCGCTCCAGGTCCGCCGGCGTGCGGAGCGGCAGGCGCTGCAGCAGCGCCGGGCTGCAGACGGGGATGCGCCGCTCGGTCAGGAAACGCTGCCGGACATAGCCGGGGCACGTGTCCGGCCCGCCGCGGATCGCGACGTCGAACGGCTCGACGATGTGGGCGAGCGGCACGTTCGAGGTGGTCAGTCGGACCTCGATCGCCGGGTGGCCGCGCTGGAAGGCCGAGAGGCGCGGGATTAGCCAGCGCAGCGTGAAGGTCGCGAGCGCGTTCACGTGCAGCACGCGCGCCTGCCCCCGCTCCATCTGCCGCGCGGTCGCGAGCGCGACGCGGTCGAGGGCGGCCCCGATCTCGGCGAGGTAGCCCCGCCCGGCTTCCGTCAGGACGACGCGACGGTTGTGGCGCTCGAACAGCGGCGTCCCGAGCCAGGCCTCGAGCGCCTGGACGTGCCGGCTCACGGCACCGTGCGTCACGCCGAGTTCCGCCGCGGCCAGCGTGAAGCTCTGGTGCCGGCCGGCGGCCTCGAACGCCTTGAGCGCGTTGAGCGGCGGCAGTCGACGATGCATGCGCGTCAGCTTTCCTCACACGCACGTCAACATAAGGCGTTTGTCAGCCAGCGGCGAGGACGGCATCCTGCCGGCTATGAACACGGCCAGCAACACGGACAGCCGCTCCGCGCGCCCACCGAACCTCGCCGCCCCATCCGAGCCGGCTCAGGTCGCGGAGGCGGGGCGCTCGCTCGCGGTGGTCGGCCTGAACCACGCGCTCCACGACGGCTACACCGACCTGATCTACGTGCTGCTACCGGTGTGGCAGGCGGAGTTCGGCCTCGGCTACGTCGCGCTGGCCGTGCTGCGCTCGCTCTACGTCGGCGCGCTGGCCGGGCTGCAGATGCCGGCCACCGCCGTCGCCCGCCGGCTCGGCCTGCGCACCGTGCTCGTGCTCGGGACGCTGCTCGGCGCGGCCGGCTACGCTCTCGCCGGCGCGTCGGGCGGCCTCGTCACCCTGTGCCTCGCCCTCGCCCTCTCGGGGGCCGGCAGCAGCACGCAGCATCCGCTCGCCTCGGCGGTGATCGCCCGGGCGTATGGAAAGGCCGCGCGCGGGCCGCTCGGCACCTACAACTTCACCGGCGACCTCGGGAAGGCGGCGCTGCCGCCCCTCGTCGGCTTCCTCCTCCTCCGCACCGAATGGCGCGCCGTGCTGTGGATCGTCGCCGGCCTCGGTGCCGCGGTCGCGATCGCCGTCGCCGTCCTGCTGCCGCGTGAGCCGGCGTCGCGCGAAGCCGAGCCGGGCGAGCCGCAGGCGACCCCGGCCGGCGGGGCGCGGGAGGGCCGGGCCGGGTTCGGGCTGCTGGTGGCGATCGGCATGCTCGACAACGCGGCGCGGCCGGCCTTCCTCATCTACCTACCGTTCCTGCTCCAGGCGAAGGGGGCGGCGCTCGCGACCGTCGGGATCGCGTTCGCCCTCGTCGCGGTCGGCGGCGCGCTGGGCAAGGCGGCGTTCGGCCGTCTCGGCGCCCGCTTCGGCGTGACGCCGAGCGTGATCGTCACCGAGGCCGGGACGGCGGCGGCGATCCTCGCCGTCGTCGCCCTGCCGCTCGCGCCTGCCATCGCCGTGCTGCCGCTGCTCGGCCTGCTGCTGAACGGCACCTCCTCCGTCCTCTACGGCACGGTGCCGGAGCTGGCGCCGGGCGGGCGCGTCGAGCGCGCCTTCGCCGTGTTCTACACCTGCACCCTCGGCGGCAGCGCGCTGGCGACGCCCCTGCTCTACGGGCCGCTCGGCGATGCGGTCGGGCCCGGCTGGGCGGCGATGGCGGCCGCGGCGACGGCGTTCGCCGTGATCCCGCTGATGCTCGCGCTGTCGCCCCGGCTAGCGCCGGCGCGGCGGTCGTGACGCCCATGCCCGGCGACCGCGCATGACCCCGCTCGTCCTCGCCTGCGTCGTCGGCGCCGCGATCCTCCATGCCGGCTGGAACGCGGTGCTGCGCGGCGGCAGCGACCGGCTGTGGTCGATGACCCTGATGATGATCGCCGTCGCCGCCGTCTCGGCGGTCGCGGTCGCGCTCCTGCCGTGGCCGGACGCGGCGAGCTGGCCCTACGTGATCGCCTCCGCGCTGATCCACACCGCCTACAACCTCTCCCTGGTGCGGACCTATCGCTCGGGCGACCTCGGGCAGACCTACCCGATCTCGCGCGGCTCCTCGCCCGTCCTCGTCGCCCTCGGCGCCGCGGTGTTCGCGCACGAGACGCCCGGCGCGGTCGCCGTCCTCGGCATCGTCCTGGTCTCGGGCGGCATCCTATCCCTCGCCTTCCAGGGGCGGATGCGGGCGGACTTCGTCCCGGCCGCGCTCACCACCGGATCGCTGATCGGGGCCTACACCGTCGTCGACGGCATCGGGGTGCGGCTGTCGGGGAACAGCCTGTCCTACGCGGCGAGCATGTTCCTGCTGTGGAGCCTGACCATGCCGCCCCTCTACTGGGCGATGCGCGGGACGCCGCCGGCCTATACCGGCGCGCAGACCGCGATGGCGCTCGCCGGCGGCCTGGTCTCGCTGCTCGCCTACGGCATCGTGATCTGGGCGATGCAGTCCGACGCGATGGGGGCGGTCTCGGCCTTACGCGAGACCAGCGTGGTCTACGCCGCCCTCATCGGACGGCTCTTTCTCGGCGAGGAACTGAGCCCGCGCCGGATCGCGTCCTGCCTCGCCGTCGCCCTCGGCGCGGCGTGCCTGGCGTGGTGATCCGGCCGGGGCGGACCACCGAGGCCGCGGCGCGGCCGCGCGCGTGATCGGAAGTGGACGACGGAGGCGACATGGCGAACGACACGACGACCCTGACGGGCCGGTGCCATTGCGGCGCGGTCCGGTTCTCGGCGACGCTCGGCGACGGCTTCCGGTCGATCCGCCGCTGCACCTGCTCCTATTGCCGGATGCGCGGCGCCGTCGTCGCGATGGCGGCGATGGGCGGGGTCGAGATCCTGGAGGGCGAGGCGGCGCTGACGCGCTACCGCTTCCACACCGGCACGGCGCAGCACTTCTTCTGCGCGCGCTGCGGGGTCTACACCCACCACCAGCGCCGGTCCGACCGGACCCTGTACGCGGTCAACGTCGCCTGCCTCGACGGGGTCAGCCCGTTCGATTTCGCGGAGGTTCCGGTGATGGACGGGATCAACCACACCAGCGACACCGGCCAGCCGACCCGGCGCGCGGGCACGCTGCGCTTCGTCCCAACCGATTGACGCCGGCGGGCCGGCGCAGGCGCGTCTCAGCGCAGGCCGCGGATCGCCATCTCCTCGGGCGCCTGTTCGGCGGCGTCCTGGCGGGCGAGCACCTCGGCGAGGTCGACCGGTCGGTAATCCTGCGCGTCGACGCCGACGTCGCAGGATCGGCTGGTGTCGGGCAGGCAGGCGTGGGTGTGGCCGTAGAGGTGCCGGGTTTCGCGCCAGAAGCCCGGCCACGAGCGATGCGGGTAGTGCGACAGGAACAGGCGCTGCGGGCGGCCGGCGGCATCCATCACGCTGATGCGGGCGCTGTCCACCGGCGGCTCGGCCCAGGGCAGGTCGAGCACGCGGTTGGTGTCGTGGTTGCCGCGCACCAGCCGCTTCACGCCGTTCAGCCGCCGGAAGATCGCGGCGCAATGCGCGCGGCTCGCCTCGGCGGCGAAGTCGCCGAGGTGCCAGACCTCGTCGTCGGCGCCGACGCGCGCGTTCCAGCGTGCGACCAGCGCCTCGTCGTGGTCCTCGACCGACCCGAAGGCGCTGCGCCGGCGCCGGACGAGGTCGGCATCGCCGAAATGCGTGTCGGCCGTGAAGTAGGTCGCCATGGATCCTGGGTCGCTCGAGCCCGGCTGGACGGTCGCCGAGACCCGAAGTGGCGCCGCGTGCGGCCGCCGCCACCCGACGCGGCATTGGACCGCTCTCCGGGCGGCCGGGCGCCGCCGCGCGTCAGGGCGCGTGACGCGGCGGCGGCTCCCGCTCGAGCCCGAGCAGGCCGGCGAGCTGGCCCCGCGCCCGGCTGACCCGGCTCTTCACCGTGCCGACCTGGCATTGCAGCCGGACCGCCGCCTCCTCGTAGGTCAGGCCCTCGGCCCCGACGAGGAGCAGCGCCTCCCGCTGCGTCGCCGGCAGCGTCTCCATCACCGCGTAGAGCCGCTTCAGGGTGACGACGTCCTCCTGATCGGGCACGGCGGTGAGCTTGCCGGCCTGGACCCCGTCCGCATCCTCGACCTCGCGCTTGCGCTTGCGGATCTCGGTGTAGAACTGGTTGCGCATGATCGTGAACAGCCACGCGACCAGGTTCGAGCCCGGCTGGAACCGGTGCTGGTTCATCCACGCCTTCATCAGCGTTTCCTGGACCAAATCGTCGGTCCGGCTCATGTCGCCGACGAGCGAGAACGCGAAGGTGCGCAAAGCCGGAAGCACCGCCATCAGGTCGTCGCGGAACGCCGTGGTCGGCGTCTCGCCGCGGCTCGCCAGCACCGCCTCGAAGCGGCGCACCAGCACGAGGAGCGGTTCCGGCAAGGCATCGCAGGTCGGCAGGGCAAAGTAGGCGCGCAGCTCGCCGCCGAGATGGTTGCGGACCGCGGCCGCGACGTCGACCTCGTTCAGCTCGGTCTCGAAGGTTTCGTCCCGACCGTTGAAGATGGCGTGCGTCATGCCGATGGAGCGTCCCAAGGTTCTTACGGTCAAGCTCTTTTGAGCCAGTCTAAGGTAATTGCATATTAAATTCTGAGCCGGTGATGAACGGGGCGCGATCGCGAGCGACTTCACAAATCGTTGCCTCGGCAAGCAACGCCCCATCCTTCGGAATCACCGTGCCGCGCATCACGGGCTCAGGCAATCGCGCCCGGATGCTGAGCTTCGCGGATCACGGGACCGTGCGACCCGAATGCGCTGCCTGAAGGTCGGAACCGATACCATCGCGTCCGATTTCCTCACGGGCAACCTTCTCGCACGGGGAAGGTTGAGGTATCTATTCGTCATGCCTCGCTTGGTTTCCTATCGCATTCACGACCGGGACGACGGCCTGTTCGACGCCGTCGCCACGCTCGCACCCGACAAGACGTATCGGCGCGAGGGCTTCGCCTCGCTGGCCGAGGTCGAGGACTGGATCGACGGGTTGCGGATCCTGATGGCCGCGATCGGCGCACCGCTCGTGCGGGCGCAGCACGCCACCGGTCTCGACGAGGCCGCCGCCCTTCGTCCGGACGGCGACGCACCCGAGGCGGATTCGCGCTCGGCCCGCGCCCGCCTGCTTCGCTTCCGCGATGCGGTGTCCGGCGCCGACGACGCGACCGACTGACAGGGCCGCCCCGCGCGGCAGGGCCTCGAACGGAGGCCGAGCATGTTCGCGACGGCCTCGTCTCCCGCCGCCGCGCGCAGGCTGCGGCCTTGCCTTCGACGCCCGGCGAACCAGACTTCCCCGCGCGAGGGCGACCGCTCCGGTCCGCACGAGGAAACCGCCGATGGCCCGAACCCGAACCGGCGCGCGCGTGCTCGTCGACCAGCTCCTGGCGCAGGGCGTCGGGCGCCTGACCTGCGTCCCCGGCGAGAGCTACCTCGCCGTGCTCGACGCGCTCTACGACACGGACGTCGACGTGCTGGTCTGCCGGCAGGAGGGCGGCGCCGCGATGATGGCCGAGGCGGCGGGCAAGCTCACCGGCCGGCCGGGCATCTGCTTCGTCACCCGCGGCCCCGGCGCCACCAACGCCGCGTCCGGCCTGCACGTGGCGCAGCAGGACTCGACGCCGATGATCCTGTTCGTCGGCCAGGTCGCCCGCGCGATGCGGGACCGCGACGCGTTCCAGGAGATCGACTACCGCGCGATGTTCGGCACCGTGGCCAAGTGGGTGGTCGAGATCGACGACGCCGCGCGCATCCCTGAGCTCGTGGCCCGCGCCTTCCGGACGGCGATGCAGGGGCGCCCCGGCCCGGTGGTGGTGGCGCTGCCGGAGGACATGCTCGACGACGCGGTCGCGGTCGCCGATGCGGGGCCCGTCGAGCCGGCGGGGCCCGCACCCCGCCCGGAGGACGTGTCCGACCTGCGCCGGAGGCTCGACGGCGCGCAAAGCCCGATCGTCCTCGTCGGCGGCTCGCGCTGGAACGAGGCCGCGCGCGACGACCTCGTCGCCGTCGCCGAGGCCGAGGACCTGCCGGTGGCGACCTCGTTCCGGCGCGCCCACCTCTTTCCGGCCGACCATCCGCACTACGCCGGCGAGCTCGGCATCGGCCCGAACCCGGCCCTCGTCGCCCGCATCCGCGCGGCCGACCTGCTGGTGATGATCGGCGGCCGGCTCTCGGAGATGCCGGCGCAGTCCTATCGCCTGCTCGGCATCCCCGATCCCGGCCTGCCGCTGGTCCACGCCCACCCGGACGCGAACGAGCTCGGCCGGGTCTACCAGCCGGCCGTGGCGATCCAGGCCGCGCCCGGCCCGCTGCTCGCGGCGCTCCGGGCATCGCCGCCGGCCGTCGCGGCGCGGCGCGGACGCGCGGTCGCGGCGCATGCGAGCTACCGCGACTGGTCGGAGCGACCGGCGGCGACGCCCGGCGCCTTCCAGTACGGCGAGGCGGTGACCTTCCTGCGCGGGCGGCTGCCGGCCGACGCGATCCTCTGCAACGGGGCGGGCAACTTCGCCACCTGGATCCACCGCTACTACCGGTTCCGGGATTTCCGCACCCAGCTCGCGCCGACCTCGGGCTCGATGGGCTACGGCGTGCCCGCCGCAATCATGGCCAAGCGCACGCACCCCGAGCGCATCGTGGTCGCGCTCGCGGGCGACGGCGACCTGCTGATGACCGGCCAGGAATTCGCGACCGCCGTGCAATACGCGATCCCGGTCGTCGTCGTGGTGCTCGACAACGGCATGTACGGCACCATCCGCATGCATCAGGAGCGCGAATATCCCGGCCGCGTCTCCGGCACGCGGCTGCGCAACCCGGATTTCGCGGCGCTGGCCCGCGCCTATGGCGGCCACGGCGAGCGCGTGGAGCGGACGGAGGACTTCGCGCCGGCCTTCGAGCGGGCGCTCGCCTCCGGGCTGCCGGCGATGCTGCACTGCCTCGTCGACCCGCAGGCGCTGACGCCGACCCAGACGCTCGACGCGATCCGCGCCGGCGCGCTCGCGCAAGGCAAGCGCAAAGGCACGGGTCCCGACACGGGCAGCGAGGGCCCGGACGACGTTTGACGCGCCCTCCGCCGGGGGCCGCATCGTCAGAAGATCGAGATCAGCAGGATGCCGGCCACCATCAGCGCGGCGCCGCCGAGCCGCGCCGGGCCGGCCTTGACCTGCTTCATGCCGACCCAGCCGAAATGGTCGAGCGCCACCGAGGTCAGCAGGTTGGCGGTGATCAAGAGGCCGTTGAAGGCGCCGGCGCCGACCGTGTCGACGAACAGCAGGCCGCCGAACACCGCCACCGCGCCGGTGATGCCGGCGAGCGGCATCCACCAGCGCACGCCCTTCACGTCCTCGCGGGTCGGGAGCGGCGTCGGCCGCACGAGGAACACCAGCGCGAACACGAAGACGACGGGCAGGAACGAGACGGTCGCCGCGAGCCAGGGGTTCACCAGGGCGTCGCGCAGCTGGGAGTTCCACACCACGCCCACCGCCTGCAGGATGCCCGCGACGACGATGAACGGGTAGAGCAGCTTCGGGTTGAGGCCGTGGCCCTCGTCCTTCTCCCCGCCCGTGTCGGCGGTGGTGCGGGCGATGAAGAAGACGCCGACGGCCATCAGCAGGCCGCCGAGCCACGGCATCGGCTTGAAGCCGCCGCCCTGCAGCCCGAACAGGCCGAACGCATCCATCGCCAGCGAGGCCAGGATGTTGGCCGTCAGCGTCAGGCCGTTGAACGGCCCGGCGCCGACCTTGTCGATGAAGGCGAGGCCGCCGAACACCGCGACCGCGCCCGCGACGCCGCCGAGCGGGGCGTACCAGGGCATCTTGCCCAGCGTCTCCAGGGTCGGGAGCGGCACCGGCATGATGAAGAACAACGTCGCGAACACGAACACGATCGGGGCGAACGACACCGTCGCCGCCAGCCACGGGTTCACCAGCCGCCCCCGCAGCTGGGCGTTCATGGAGTTGCCGAGCGCCTGCAGGGCGCCGGCGACGAGGATGAAGGGATAGAGCAAGGCGGCGTTCACGGGGGGATCTCCGATCCGAAGGGCTGAGGGCTTGGCCGAGGCGTCAGACGAGGAGCAGGCCGGCGAGCGCCAGCGCCAGCGCCGGCGGCATCACCAGCAGGCCGAGCTTGAGGAAGCGCCAGAAGCCGACATCCTCGCCCTCGCGCCGGATCGCGGTGAGCCAGAGGATCGTGGCGAGCGAGCCGGTGACCGAGAGGTTCGGCCCCAGATCGACGCCGATCAGGATCGCGGCGGCGATGGTCTTGGAGACGGCCGCGGCATGGACCGCGGCGCCGGCGAGGAGGCCCGCCGGCAGGTTGTTGACGAGGTTGGAGCCGACGGCGACGACGACGCCCGAGCCCCAGGCGGTGCCGGCCGGGTCGGCCTGGGCGTAGGCCTGGAGCTGGTCGGCGATCATCTTGAGCACGCCGGACTTCTCCAGCGCCTCGACCAGGACGAACAGGCCGGCGACCAGCGGCAGCACGCTCCACGACACGTCCTTCACCACCGCGACGAGGCCGCTGCGCTTGATCGCGAGGACGACGAGGGTGGTGGCCAGCCCCGCGATGAAGGTCGGCAGGCCGAGCTCGATCCCGGCCGCCGACGACCCGATCAGCGCAGCCGCGGTGGCGACGATGCCGGCGCCCGCGACCTTGCCGCCGAGCCCGAGCGACGCGGCCTCGACGTCGGTCGCGATCGCCTGGCGCTTCAGCGTGCCGTTCTGCGTGACGCGCAGGACGAGGTAGGTGGCGACGATGGCCAGCACCGAGGGCAGGCCGAAGGTCGCGAGCCATTCCCCCAGCGGCGGCATGTGGTCGGCGAACACGACGAGGTTGGCCGGGTTCGAGATCGGCAGCACGAAGCTCGCCGCGTTGGCGATGAAGGCGCAGATGAACAGGTAGGGCAGCGGGTTCTCGACCTTCGCCGCCTTGGTCGCGGCGTAGACGGCCGGCGTCAGCACCACGGCGCAGGCGTCGTTCGAGAGGAACACCGTCACCACCGTGCCGACGACGTAGACCAGCAGGAACAGCCGCGTGGCCGAGCCCTTGGCCATCCGCACCGCGATCGTCGCGAGCCAGTCGAACAGGCCCTCCTTCCGCGCGATCTCGGCAAGCAGCATCATGCCGATCAGGAACAGGTAGACGTCGGTCCCCTTGGCGACGCCGTCGAGCGCGTCGTGCCACGGCAGCAGCCCGAGGACGACGAGGAGGACGGCCCCGAGCGCCGCCCAGATCGCCTCCGGCCATCCGAACGGCCGCAGGATCACGCCGAGCGTCGCGGCGCCCGCGATCCCCCAGGTCGCGAGGTTGGGTGTCATGGCCAGTCCAGCGATCACGTCTTGCATCCCCCGGCGCCCCGCGGGGCGCGTGTCGTCCTGAAATCCTGGGTCAGGCGCTCACCACTTGCGCCCGGCCCGGTTGGGCCCGAGCTGGTCGCCGCGCACGCCCTTCTGGAGCCAGCGGCCGACATTCGGCACGTCGCTGCCGGGCTTGCCCGGGATCGCGGGCACGAAGCCGGGCTCGTCGAAGGCGACGACCGGCTCGATCACGTCGGTGTCGACGAAGTCGGGCCCGTGGCCGGACCAGTCCTCGTGCACCGCCTCGACCTGGATGCTGCGCGCGTCCCGCGGCCAGGCCAGCCACGCCGCGTAGGTGCGCCCGCCCGCGTGCGCCATGCGGACCCATGGCCCTGTCCCGACGCGGGCATGCACGTAGCGCGGCGGCGCGTCGGAGAGCACCACGGCGCGGACCGCGATCCGCCCGCGCGCGTCGGCGACCATGCCGGAGGTCTCGGGCGTCGCCGGCCGCGCGGCGACGCGCCGGTCGGCCGGGCTGGTGATCAGCACGAACGGCCACGGGCGGTCGAGCGCCTTGAAGCGCCAGCTCGTGACCGGGCCGTCGATCGCCGCGACCGCGTAGCCGACCGAGCCGTCCTCGTTCTGCCCGACCGAGCGCGCCGCGGCGTAGAGGGTGCGCCCGTCATGGGCGAGCTCGTTGTAGTGGGTGTGGCCCATCTCCACGAGGCGCACGCCCGTGGCCCGGAACAGGCCGGCGACGTCGAGGCGGTCGTCGGGCTCGCGCAGGTCGTCGGGGTAGGCGTGCATGAACACCGCGACGGGAACGCCGTCCTCGGCCGCCTTGGTCAGCGCCGCGCTCAGCCACTGCGTCTGGTCGGGCCCCAGGCGGAAATCGAGGCCGATGCCCTTCCGGCCGTAGCCCGGGCTGACGATGTCGACGAACAGGCAGCGGACGCCCTGAAAATCCTCGCACGCGCAGAAATGCGGGATCTCGGCCGGCGGCCAGGTCTCCTCGGGCGACCCCACCGGCGGCTGGTCCAGCGTCCACACCGTCGGAGCCGGCAGGCCCCGCGACGCGACCAGTCCGGCGTGGAACGCCTGGAAGTCGGCCATCGCCCCCTGCTGCCGGTCGTGGTCGCCGGGAATCAGGCGCACCGGCAGGTGCGGATGCCGGGCGAGGGCGTCGGCGAGGATCGCGTACTCGCAGGCCCAGCCGTTCTCGGCGAGGTCGCCGGGCAGGTAGACGAAGTCGAGCAGGTGCTGCGGCGCGATCGCCGCGATCTGGTCGAGGATCGCGCGGAAGTCGGCGGCGTTGCGCGCGCCGGGCTTCGTCAGGTGCAGGTCGCCGACGTGCAGGAACACCAGCGGTTCGCCGGTCAGCGTCCCGCGCTCGGCGGCGGTCGGCATGGAGGCGTCGGACATTGCGGGTGGGTCCGTCCGATCAAGCGGTCGCGGGCATCGCGGCCGGCAGGCCGCCGTCCGGGCGGCCTCCGATCGCGGTCGCGTCGCGGATCTCGGGCATCAGCGCGAGGTAGAGGACGAAGCCGAGCCCGGCGGTCGCCGCGAGCGCCAGGAACGCGGCCGAGTAGCCCGCCGAGACGATGATCAACCCGGCGAAGGTGGCGCTGAACGCGGCACCGAGCCCCTGCGCCGTCGCCACCGCCCCCTGCGCGGCGTTGAAGCGGCCGCCGCCGCGGGTGAGGTCGGCCACCACCACCGGGAACAGCGCGCCGTAGACGCCGGCACCGACGCCGTCGAGCAGCTGGACGCCGACGAGCCAGAACGGGTTGTCCGACAGCGTGTAGAGCACGCCGCGCAGGGCCAGAACGCCGAAGGCCGCGAGGAAGATCGGCTTGCGCCCGATCGCGTCGGCCTTGGCACCGACGAACATCGCCACCGGCACCATCACGCATTGCGCGGCGACGATGCAGACCGCGATCAGCGAGGTCGCGTGGTCCTTGCCCGACAGGTGCGTCAGCAGCTGCCCGACCGAGGTCAGCATGGCCGCGTTCGAGAGGTGGAACAGCGCGCACAGGCCGGCGAACAGCACCAGCGGCTTGTTCTTCAGCAGGGTGGCGAAGCCCGACGGCGCGTCCTCCTCGGCGACGTCCTGTTCCTTGGTCATGCCGCGGGCGAGGTCGTCGTCGATGGCTCGCGCCGGCACCAAGAGCATCGCGCCGATGGAGCAGACGGCGAGCGCCCCCATCAGCCAGAACACCACGACGGGCCCGAAGAAGTAGGCGAGCCCGCCGGCGAGCGCGGCGGAGACGGCGTTGCCGGCGTGGTTGAAGCCCTCGTTGCGGCCGATCCGCCGCGAGAACATTTTGGGGCCGACGATCCCGAGGGTGATGGCGGCGAGCGCCGGCGGGAAGATCGCCCCGGCGACGCCGGCGACCGATTGCGTCGCGGCGACGAGGTAGAAGTTGCCGATGAACGGCAGCGCGAGGCAGCTCGCCGTCACCGCCAGGGCGGCGGCGATCACCACGGCGCGCTTGGCGTTGGTGCCGTCGATCAGCATCCCGGCCGGCGTCTGCGCGATCAGCCCGGCGATGCCCGCGATCGTCATGATCAGGCCCGTCGTTGCCTCGTTCCAGCCCTGGTCGGGCCCGCGCACGGCGATCAGGTAGATCGCGAGATAGGGCCCGAGGCCGTCGCGCACGTCGGCGAGGAAGAAGTTGAGGGCGTCGAGCCCGCGCAGGGTCTTCGCCGACGGCATCGAACCGGCCGTGCCGTCCCTCGCCCCCGCCTGTGTCGTGCTCACGTCGTCGCCCTCGCTGGTCGGGTGGCCGGGCGGATCGCCTCCGCTCGGCCGGGTGCTCAAGTCGTTGATCGCGCCTGTGTTCCGCCGCCCGGCTGCGATCAGGCCGCCTCGGCCGTCGCCGGCTTCGGCTTGCGGACGGTGCCGTCGTGGTCGACGTGCAGCCGGACGGCCTGCCCGTCCTTCTCGGCCGGCACGTCGAAGTGCTTCGGCCGCCGCTCCGGCTCGCCGGTCACGCGGTAGCCGGCGGCCTCCGCGGCGGCGATCGCCGCGGCCGGATCCGCATCCGAACCCGCAGCCTTCGCCGGCCACGTCACCGCGTGCACCGTGCCGTCGGCGGCGGTGAGGCGCGCGACCTTGATCTCCGACGGCTTGCGCTCGCCCTCCACCGTCACGGCATCGCCGACGCGGAGCGCGATGCCCTCGGCCCCCTTCGGCCCGAGGTCGGCGAGGTGTCGCCCGTCGGCGCCTTCGATGGCGAAGCGGTGCCCGAAGATGGCCCAGACGGTTCCGGTGGCGTTCGTCGTCGTCATGATCGTCTCTCTGAGGGGTGGTGGGTCGGTCAGCGCGGCGGCGCGGCGTCCGGCGGCGGCGGAGGGGCGTCCGGCGGCGGGGGCCGCCCCGGATCGATCTCGGTCATCGCGCCGGTGGCGGCGGCGATGGTGTGCGCCTCGATCACGGTGCCCAGCGCCCAGCGGGCGAGAACCCCGCGGACGGTCAGGACGCGCCCGGCCCGGAGCTCGGCGTTCCAGCGTTCGGCCTCGCGCGGCGGCATCCGCACCTGCGTGCCGTCCGCGAGCAGCACCCCGTTGATCTCGCCGCGCTTGCCGTGCAGCGGCATGGCCACGCGCCCGGTCACCGTCGTCTCGCTGCGGTCGCGCCCGGGCGGCCCGAGGTCGATCACCGTCGCCCCGGTCGCGTCGTTGCGGATCATCGTCCCGTCGACCAGCGGCAGCGCGCGGGCCTTCAGTCCGTGGATGGTGACGGCATCCCCGGGGCGCACCGCGAAGGCCAGCTGCACGCTGAGATGGGGCGGCGCCTTCACCTCGGTGCCGTCGGTGAGGATCAGGCCGTCGATGTCGCCGCGTGGCGTCAGCGTGTACTGCCGCACCGTTCCGCGTGTCTCGGGCAGGCCGGCGGGATCGAACGCCGTCTGCGCCGCGGCGCTCGCTGCCGAGAGGGCGAGCGCCGCGATGGCCGGGAGGAGAGCCGTCTTCCGATGCCGCACGACGCCTCCCTGTCCCGATCGGATCACGGGAAGGCCATGGCACCGTCCGTGCCATCGACAAAACGCTTACGGATCAGATGGTTGCCTCAGCAACGGTCAAGCTTGATCGTCCGGATTCGCGACAGCGACCGTCGTGAGATCGGACAGGCGCGCGCCGTCGGCCGGCGCGCCGAGGCCGTAGCGCTCGATCTTGGCGTAGAGCAGCTGGCGCTGGATGCCGAGGCGCCGGGCGGCCGCGGTGCGGTTGCCGCCGGACGCCTCCAGGGCCGCTGCGATCATCGCCGCCTCGAGCCGCGCCACGGCGCCGGGCAGGTCGCCGGCGAGCCAGTCGACCGGCTCGGCCCTGCGGGCGGCGGCGGGCAGGTCGAGGTCGGGCGCGTCGATCGCGTCGCCCCGCACCAGCACGCCGGCGCGCTCGATCACGTTGCGCAGCTCGCGGACGTTGCCCGGCCAGGCATGCCCGAGCAGCCGCGCGGCGGCCGCCGCTGTCAGCCGCTTCCCCCCGAGCCCGGCGCCGGCCAGGAAATGCTCGGCGAGCGGCAGGATGTCGGCGAGGCGCTCGCGCAGGGGCGGCAGCGCGATCGGGACGACGTTGAGGCGGTAGTACAGGTCCTCGCGGAACGTGCCGGCGGCGACCATCCCCGGCAGGTCGCGGTGGGTCGCGGCGACCACCCGCACCGCGACGGCGACCGGGCGCCCGCCGACCGGCGCCACGACCTTGTCCTGGATCACCCGCAGGATCTTGGCCTGCATCTCGCGCGGCATGTCGCCGATCTCGTCGAGGAACAGGGTTCCCCCGTTCGCCTCGCGGAACGCGCCGGTTCGGTCCGTCACCGCGCCGCTGAACGCCCCGCGGACATGGCCGAACAGCTCGCTCTCGAGGAGGTCGCGGGGGATCGCGGCGCAGTTGACCGGGACGAAGGCGCCGGAGCGGCGCTTCGCGTAGGTGTGGAGCGCGCGCGCCACCAGCTCCTTGCCGGTGCCGGTCTCGCCCTGGATCAGGATCGTCGCATCGCTGTCGGCGGCGAGCCCGATGGTCTTCTGCACCCGCCGCATCCCGGCGCTCGACCCGACGAGGCCGTCGCCGGCGCCCGGCTCGCCGGCCGCGGCCGAGGGGATCGCCGGCCGGTCGAGCATCGCGGACAGCACCGCCGCGAGGTCGGCGCGGCCGACGGGCTTCGTCAGGTGGTCGTGCGCGCCCAGCCGCATCGCCTCGATGGTGTTGCCGGCATTGGCGTAGGCCGTCAGCACGGTCACCGGCGGCGGGCTGTCCTGCGCGCGGATGCGGGCGAGCACCGCCATGCCGTCGAGATCGCCCGGCATGCGCAGATCGAGCAGGATCGCGGCGACCCCCGGCTCGGCCGCCAGCCGCGACAGGGCCTCGCGGCCCGAGGCCGCCACCAGGGGCCGGTGGCCGAGATCGGCGATGGTCTCGGCCAGGCTCTCGGCCAGGGCCGCGTCGTCGTCGACGATGAGGATCAGAGCCATATCGCCATCAGAGCCAGGGCAGGTCGATCTCGAAGGTGGCGCCCACGGTCGATTCGACGAGCCGCACCTCGCCGTCATGCGCGCGGGCGATCTCGCGCACGATCGCGAGGCCGAGGCCGGTGCCGTCGGGACGCCCGGTGGCGAAGGGCTCGAACGGCTCGGCCCGGATCGCGTCGGGGACGCCCGGCCCGGTATCGGAGACGGTGAGGAGCAGGCGCGCGCCGCGAGCGTCGCCGATGCGCGCGGCGGCGAGCCGGACGAGGCCGCCCTCGGGCACGTGCTGGAGCGCATTGAGCACGAGGTTGTCCAGCGCCCGGGCGATCTGGCCGGCATCGATCGAGACCCGGGCGCCGGCCGGCAGCCCGTCGGTCTCGACCGCGAGCCGCACGCTCTGCTCGCGGGCCAGATCCTCGTGCAGGCGGGCGCTGGCCTCGAGCAGGGCGGCGACGTCGGCGGGCGCACGCACGGGCGGCCGCGCCTGCGTCAGGCCGAGGAGGTCCGAGAGCAGCCCGTCGATGCGGGCGACCTGCTCCAGCACGGTCTCGATCGCGCCGCGGGCGCGGGCCGGATCGCCGCTCGCCAGGGCGTTCTCGGCCTTGAGGCGCATCGCCGAGAGCGGGTTGCGGATCTCGTGGGCGACGCTCGCCGAGAGCCGCCCGACCGCGGCGAGCTTCTCGGCCGCCACCGCCCGTCCCTGCGCCTCGCGCAGGCGCGCGCTCGCCGCGTTCAGCGCGTCGACGAGGCGGTCGAGCTCCGGCTCGCCGGTCGGCGCGAGGTCGGGCAGGTCGCCGCGCTCGGAGCGCGGCGCGGCGAGCTGCGCCTTGAGCCGGGCGATGTGGCCGGAGAAGCCGTAGAGGAAGCGCCCGAGGAACAGCGCCGAGCCGAGCACGGTCGCCGCGAGGAAGGCGAAGCCGGCAAGCAGCTGGCGGTAGGCCGGGCCGTGATCGGTCTGGATCCGCGCCATGGTCCAGGCCGTCGCGCCGACGATCGGGCCGCGCAGGGGGCAGGCCTGGAGCAGCAAGGCCTGCGTCCGGCTCGGGCGGCGGAGCGCCACGGGCCGCTCGGTGCGCAGCGCGTCGGCGTTGATCTGCGCGATGCTGTCGCGCTCGGCCGCCGGCAGGTCGGTCTTCGGCCCGGTGCCCTCGTAGGTCGGGAAGGCGTAGGCGACCGAGCCTTCGGACGCGGTCCAGATCCCGCCCTCGACGCCGGGCGAACGGGCGAGCGCCACGCTCACCGCATCGGCGAGGTCGGCGCGCAGGGCGGCGTCGACCGCGCGCGTGGACGGCATCGCGCCGGCGACGAAGGCGGTGCGGTCGACGATCTCGCGGCAGGCGCGGGCGACCGCGACCTCGGCCTGGCCGACCTGCACGTCGGCCGACTGGCTGTAGAACGCAAACAGCAGGTAGCCGGTGGCCGCGGCGGAGGCGAGCAGCAGCAGCCAGAGCGCGAGCAGCCGCGCCCGCAGCGAGCGCGGCATCACCGGCCGCGCCATCGCCGGGCTCGGTCGAAACCTGGGTCGAAGCGGATCTCGCGCACCGGGCGTCTCGGCCCCTTCATCGGCAAGGCGCCACCGCCTCGGATGCTGCCGGTGGTCGCATGTTCCGGCCGGGCGACCAAGCGGGCTGGGCGGATGTCGGGTCGGGCGGGCTCGACGGTCCTGCGGAGGCCCCCCTCGCTTGACCGCCCCGGCGGTTTTCGACAGGGTCCGCGGCGCTGCAATCCGCGGTTCCGGCGAGGGCCGCCGCACTGGACGATCCGCAAAAGCTCCCGATGGCGTCAGGCGACGAGACGGCTCCCGAGGCGGCTCCCGGGCCCTTCACGATCTGCCGCGAGGACGAGCCGGTGCCGGCAGCGCTTCGCGGCGCCGTCGCCGGGATCGGCAATTTCGACGGGGTCCATCGCGGGCATCGCGCGCTGGTCGCGGCGGTGCGCGCCGCCGCCGACGAGACCGGGGTCCCGGCGGCGATCCTCACCTTCGAGCCGCATCCGCGGGCCTACTTCGCCCCCGACAAGCCGATGTTCCGCCTCACCGGCGTCGCCGCCCGCGAGATCGTCTTCCGGCGGCTCGGGCTCGACGGGGTGATCGTGCGCCGGTTCGACGCGGGCCTCGCCGGCACCGGGGCGCGCGACTTCGTCGATCGGCTGCTGCGCGACGACCTCGGCCTGTCGGGCGTCGTCGTCGGGCACGACTTCCATTTCGGGCGCGGGCGCGAGGGCACGCCGGCGATGCTGGCGGCCCTGTGCGCCGAGGTCGGCCTGTCGTGCCGCATCGTCGCGCCGGTGGCGCTCGGTACCGAGGCCGACCCGGTCTCGTCGAGCGCGATCCGGCGGGCGCTCGCCGAGGGCGAGGTGGCCCGCGCCAACGCGCTGCTCGGCTACCGCTGGTTCGTGATCGCCGCCGTGCGGCACGGCGACAAGCGCGGGCGCACGCTGGGCTATCCGACCGCCAACCTCGCGCTCTCGGACTGCGCCCTCGCCCACGGCATCTACGCGGTGCGCGTGCGCCTGCCCGACGGCACGATGCGGGACGGGGTGGCGAGCTACGGCCGCCGCCCGACCTTCGACGACGGCGCGCCGCTGCTCGAGGTCAACCTGTTCGGGTTCGCGGGCGACCTCTACGGGCAGGAGATCGCGGTCGAGCTCGTCGGCTTCATCCGCGGCGAGGAGCGCTTCTCGAGCGCCGAGGCGCTGATCGCCCGCATGGACATCGATTCGGCCGAGGCGCGGGCGATGCTCGCCGCCGACCGGACGCCGTCGATGCTGGACTGAACGGCGTCAGGGCGCCGAAGCGAGCGCGAGCGCGGCGTGGCGCAGGTCCTTCGCGTCGTGGCCGCCGCTGACAGCGTAGGCCGAGTCGCCGGTGGTCCAGGCCAGCGTCGCGCCGTCGCCGGCATCGGCCACCTCGGTGGCGAGCCCGGCCGCGTGCACGAGCCCGGTCGCGCGTCGCCGGGTTGCGAACAGGGAAACCTCGCCGAGCTCGCCGGCCGCGAACGCCACCTCGATCCCGGTGCCGCTGCGGGCGGGAAACACCTGCACGTCGCGCACCGTCCAGCCCTCGGGGACCGCGGGCAGCGCGATACCGGTCGCCGCCGAGAGCCGCGCCCGGTCGTAGGCCGGCACGCCCTGCGCGCCGATGCGGACGCGGAGCTGCGCCACCTGCCGGGCCTGCTGCGCGTCGGCCACGAGCGCCGGGTCAACCGGCGAGGCGAAGGTGTCGGGCACCCCGAACTGGCCGACCTCGCTGTGCGCGAGCCAGCCCGCGCCGACGAGCACGGCGATCGCCGCCGCCCGCTTGAAGCGCGACGCGACGCGGTTCCAGCGCAGCGACCGGTCGAGGCGGCGGGCGGCGATGCGCAGGCGGTCCGGCCCGGGGCCGGGCGACGGCGCGAAGGATTCGCGCAGAGCGTCGCGGTCGTGCATCTCGGCCATCACGCGGGCCGCCACGTCGGGGTTGCCCGCCAGGTACGCCTCCACGTCGAGGCGGCGCATCACGTCGAGCTGCCCGTCGACGAAGGCGATGAGGTCGGTGTCTGCAATCGGGTCGGTCATCGCGGGTTCGTCCTGTCGTCTCGTTCGCCGTCGTCTCGCTCCGCGCCGTCAGAAGTCGCCGACGGCGCGGCGGGCAAAGGGCGCATCGCCCGGCCCCTCGGTGCGGCCGTCCCGGGTCACGAGGCGCAGGCCCGGCCGCTCGGGCGCGCGCGGTCGAGGCTCGTCGGCGCCCTTCCGCGCGGCGTTCTCCCGCGCGGCGCCCTCGCCCTCCTCGAAGGCGCGCAACGCCGCCCGGCCGCGGCCGAGGCGCGACATCAGCGTGCCGATCGGGATGCCGAGCACCGCCGCGGCGTCGGCGTAGGCCATGCCTTCGAGGGTGACGAGATGGAGGGCGGCGCGCTGCTCCTCGGGGAGCGTCAGGAAGGCGCGGCGGATCTGGGCGAGGCGCACCTGCCCCTCCTGGGCCGGCAGCGCCACCTCCTCGTGCATCTGCACCAGCACGTCGGCATGGCGCGTCTCGACGCGCTTGCGGCGCTGGTCGTCGATGAAGACGTTGTGCAGCACCGTCATCATCCAGGTGCGCAGGTTGGTGTTGGGCCGGAGGCTGCCTTCCGCCTCCAGCGCCCGCACGAGCGTGTCGTGCACGAGGTCGTCCGCCCGCAGGGTGTCGCGGGTGAGCGAGCGCGCATAGCGCCGCAACGGCACCAGGAGGTCGACGATGTCGGGGCGCTTGGTCTTGTCGGCGATCATGGAACGCTAACGGAGCGGCGCGCGGATTTAATCCGTCCGCGCGCCGGCGTGCCCGAAGGGTCGGGTGCGCCGGCGCACGCGGCCCGCCGCGCTCGGCTTACTGGTACGCCTGCTGCAGGTCGAGCGAGCAGTCGCGGCCGATCTTCTCGTAGTTCTCGGCAAGCCAGGCCTGCGCGGCGTGGCGGCCCTTGTCGCGCAGGCGCTGGAACACGCGCCAGCGCGCGTCGAGCTTGGAGCCGGCATTGTAGGCGTCGAGCGCGTCGGTGCCGTCGATTCGGTGGACCAGCACCCGCTGGTACTGGCCCTGGCCGAGCACGCCCTCCTCGATCAGCCCGTCGACGAAGTCGATCGCGCGCAGCTCGCGCATCAGGTTGGCGTTGAAGGTGATCTCGTTCAGCCGGTCCTGGATCTCCCGCTCGGTCCGCGGGGTCTCGCGGCGCTCGACGGGGTTGATCTGCACCAGGAGGATGTCGCGGGTCACGGCGCCGCGATGCAGCGGATAGAGCGGCGGGTTGCCGAGGTAGCCGCCGTCCCAGTAGGGCACGCCGTCGATCTCGACGGCCTGGAATACGGTCGGCAGGCAGGCCGAGGCCATCAGGTGGTCGACGGTGAGGCGCTCGCGCTCGAACACCGCGAGCTTGCCGGTCCAGACGTTGGTGGCCGAGACGAAGACGCCGGCCGTGCTCGCCTCGCGCAGGCGCTCGAAATCGACCTGGGCGGCGAGCGCCTTGCGCAGCGGGTTGATGTTGAGCGGGTTCGAGACGTAGGGGCTCGGCGTCAGCACCTTCGACCAGAACTCGATCACCGGGTTGCCCTTCAGCGCGCCGAACATCCCGTGGAACAGGCTGCGCTGGCCCGGCGAGAAGTCGCCGTCGAGGCTGACCTCGCGCCAGAACCGCTCGAGCCCGGCGCGGGCGCCCTCGGGGCCGTCCTTCAGCCAGCCGTCGATCATCACCACGGCGTTCATCGCGCCGGCGCTCGCCCCGGTGACCGCCTCGAAGCCGAGGCGCCCGTCCTCGATCAGCGCGTCGAGGACGCCCCAGGTGAAGGCGCCGTGCGCGCCGCCGCCCTGCAGCGCCAAGGCGACGTTCTTCTCCGCCCGCGGCCCCGCGAGCACGTGATGCGAGGGGTGGGCGGAGGGGCGGTCGGCGATGCCGTCGGAGACAGGCCCGGGCACGGCGGTGACCGGGTTGCCGGGCTCGGGACGATCGGTGCAGGGCTGCGAAGTCGGCGTCATCATCGCCTCAACATGGATTGTTGCACTGCGGTATCAAAGGCCGCATCGCAGCATTTTTCTACGGACGCGGCGGCGGCGCAAGCGCGCCCGGTGCGTCGCGGTTCCGCGAATCGGCGCGGTGGACGGCGGCGGCCCGGCCAGCGCGACGCGACCGGAGCGCGCGCGAGGTCCGGGGCGGGCGAGCACGATCCCGTTGGCGGACAACGCTTATCCGAGGCGGGGCCGGCACGATCGCACCGGGCCGTGGCCTGCGCGAACTCGACATCGCGGGGCGGATGCGACATGACACGCGCGGTGCAGACATGCATCGCCGCAGGATTGACGCGGTCCCGCGTCAATCGCAGCTAAACGATCGACCGTGCAAGCTGATGGCGTGCTGCGCGCAGCCGCCGGCCGATCGCGACGTCGCGAAACACAAGGCCTTGAACGAAGGTCCACGATGGAAGCCATGCAAGCCGCCAGCCTCGACCAGAACCCGCTCGCCGCGCAGGCCGCGGGCCTGACCGGACCGGAGATCGCCGGGCCGGCCCCGCGGCACCGCACCGTCGGGGTGCGCGTCGGCCAGGGCGAGGGCGCCGTGACCGTCGGCGGCGGCGCACCGGTCGTCGTCCAGTCGATGACCAACACCGACACCGCCGACATCGACGCCACGGTGGCGCAGGTCGCGCAGCTGGCGCGGGCCGGCTCGGAGCTGGTGCGCATCACCGTCGACCGCGACGAGGCCGCCGCCGCCGTCCCGAAGGTGCGCGAGCGCCTGGACCGCATCGGCTGCCACGTGCCGCTGGTCGGCGACTTCCACTACATCGGCCACAAGCTGCTCTCCGATCACCCGGCCTGCGCCGAGGCGCTGGCGAAGTACCGGATCAACCCGGGCAACGTCGGCTTCAAGGAGAAGAAGGACGTCCAGTTCTCGACCATCATCGAGCAGGCGATCCGCTACGGCAAGACGGTGCGCATCGGCGCGAACTGGGGCTCGCTCGACGAGGCGCTGCTCACCCACCTGATGGACGAGAACGCCCGGCTGCCCCGGCCGATCGACGCCCGCGCGGTGATGCGCGAGGCGATGGTGCAGTCGGCGCTGTCCTCGGCCGAGCGCGCCGTGGAGCTCGGCCTGCCGAAGGACCGCATCATCCTCTCCGCCAAGGTCTCGGCGGTGCAGGACCTGATCGCGGTCTACCGCGAGGTCGCGCGCCGCTCGGACTACGCGATCCACCTCGGGCTGACCGAGGCCGGCATGGGCTCGAAGGGCCTGGTCGCGGCGTCTGCCGCCATCGGCGTGCTGCTGCAGGAAGGCATCGGCGACACGATCCGCTACTCGCTGACGCCGGAGCCCGGCGGCGACCGCACCGTCGAGGTGAAGGCCAGCCAGGAACTGCTGCAGACCATGGGCTTCCGCACCTTCGTGCCGATGGTGGCGGCCTGCCCCGGCTGCGGCCGCACCACCTCGACCACGTTCCAGGAGCTCGCCCGCGACATCCAGAACTGGATCGTCACCTCGATGCCGGAGTGGAAGAAGACCTATCCGGGCGTCGAAGGCCTGAACGTCGCGGTGATGGGCTGCATCGTCAACGGCCCCGGCGAATCGAAGCATGCCGACATCGGCATCTCGCTCCCCGGCACCGGCGAGACCCCGACCGCGCCGGTCTTCATCGACGGCAAGAAGGCGATGACCTTGCGCGGCGCGACGCTGGCCAAGGACTTCGAGACGGTGGTGATCGACTACATCGAGCGCCGCTTCGGCCAGGGCGCCCGCAACGCCGCGGAGTAGCACCGCCGCGCCTCCCCCTCCCCCGCACCCAAGTCGGGCACACCCCGGCTTGGGCACATGAAGGTGCAGGTTTGGGGCGGGCCCGAGATCGGTCGGGCGGAGGGACGCCCCGTTCCCCGAAACCTCCCTGTTCCCGCCCGCACGGGGGCGTGATAGCAGGGCGCCGAGATTCCGTGAGCGGCAGGCCCAGCGGCCGCCGTGGCCCGGCATTCGCGTTCCCGGTCGCATCCTCCGGTGGGACCCTCGATGCGCCACACCGCGAAACGCCGTGCAGGCTTGATGAGCCTCGATCGCACCCGATGACCCAACCCGTGACACCGGGCGGCACCGCCGCTCAGCCCGACGCCGCGGGCGTCCAGCCCGCCGCGGACGGCCCGGCCCTGGCCGCGCCCGGCACCGTCGTGCACCCCGCCGGCGCCGTCGACCCGGCGGAGGGCCGGGCGCACGCCGCGCCGGGCCTCTGGACGCTGGCCGTCGGCTCGGTCGGCGTGGTCTACGGCGACATCGGCACCAGCCCGCTCTACGCCTTCCGCGAGGCGCTGGTGCCGGCCCGCTACGACAACATCCTGCTGGCGGAGGAGGTGCTCGGCACCGCCTCGCTGATCCTGTGGGCGCTGTTCCTGATCGTGACGGTGAAGTACGTCGCGATCCTGCTGCGCATGGACAACAACGGCGAGGGCGGCATCCTCTCGCTGATGGCGCTGGCGCGGAAGGCGCTCGGCGGATCGCGGATCGTGTTCGCGCTGGGCCTGCTCGGCGCGGCGCTGTTCTACGGCGATGCGGTGATCACCCCGGCGATCTCGGTGCTGTCGGCGGTGGAGGGGCTGAAGCTCGTCACCCCGGCCTTCGAGGGCTCGGTGCTGCCGATCACCGTGGCGATCATCCTCGCGCTGTTCCTGGTGCAGAGCCGCGGCACCAGCAAGGTCGCGGCCTTCTTCGGGCCGGTGATGGTGCTGTGGTTCCTGGCGCTGGCGCTCGCCGCCGTGCCGCACATCGTCGGAAACCTCACGGTCTTCAAGGCGCTGAACCCGTGGTACGCCGTGCATTACCTGCTCGGCCACGGCACCGGCGCCCTCGTCGCCCTCGGCGCGGTCTTCCTCGCCGTCACCGGCGCGGAGGCGCTGTTCGCCGACCTCGGCCATTTCGGCCGGCGGCCGATCCAGATCGCGTGGCTCGGCCTCGTCTTCCCGTCGCTGGCCCTGAACTATCTCGGCCAGGCGGCCCTGGTGCTGGAAAAGCCCGAGACCACCGATCCGTTCTTCCAGCTGTTTCCCGAATGGGCGCTGCTGCCGATGGTGATCCTGGCGACGCTCGCCACCGTCACCGCGAGCCAGGCGGTCATCACCGGGGCGTTCTCCCTGTCCCGGCAGGCGATCCAGCTCGGCTTGCTGCCGCGGCTCGAGATCCGCCACACCTCCGAATCGCATTCGGGGCAGATCTTCCTGCCGCAGATCAACGGCCTGCTGATGATCGGCGTCGTGGTGCTGGCGGTGGTGTTCCGCTCGTCCTCGGCCCTGGCCTCGGCCTACGGCATCGCGGTCACCGGCACGATGCTGCTCACCGCGAGCATGACCTTCCTCGTGGTCTGGCGGCTGTGGCACTGGTCGCCCGTGGCGGCGGCCGCCCTGATGCTGCCGTTCATCGTGATCGAGTTCCTGTTCCTGCTCTCGAACCTGCTCAAGGTGTTCGAGGGCGGCTACGTGCCGCTGCTGCTCGCCGCCGGCCTGATCGTGCTGATGTGGACCTGGGTGCGGGGCGTCACGATCCTGTTCAACAAGACCCGCAAGACCGACGTGCCGATCCTCGAGCTCGTCGGCATGCTGGAGAAGAGCCCGCCGCACCACGTGCGCGGCACCGCGGTGTTCCTAACGAGCGATCCCGAGATCGCGCCGGCGGCCCTCCTGCACAACCTCAAGCACAACAAGGTGCTGCACGAGAAGAACGTCATCCTCACGGTCGAGACCGTCGACACCCCCCGCGCCAACGGGCCGGACCGGGTGCGGCTGGAGCCGATCGGACCGGGCTTCTACAAGGTCGTGATGAAGTTCGGCTACATGGAGACGCCGAACATCCCAAAAACCCTCGTGCTGCTGCGCAAGGAGGGCTTCAAGTTCGACATCATGGCGACGTCGTTCTTCCTGTCGCGCCGCTCGATCCGCCCGGCCGCCCATTCCGGGATGCCGCTGTGGCAGGACCGGATCTTCATCACGCTCGCCAAGAACGCCAACGACGCGACGGACTTCTTCCAGATCCCCACGGGCCGGGTCGTGGAGGTGGGGACGCAGGTCACGGTCTGAGGCGCCCCACTTCCAGGCCAGCCGGGATGGCGGCGCGCATCGTCGCTCGATGTCACAGGCGTTCGACGGGCACGCCCACGGCCGCACCCGCCTCTGCGGGGCGCGTGTCGAGGGTCGCGAGCGTCAGGCCGGCATCGGCGGCGATCGCCCGATGAAGCGCATCTCCAGCGCGAAAGCCGGGATGGGTCTGGTCCGCGAAGCGTGCCGCCGTCCGAAACGTCCTCTCGTCGATCGGCAGCATCACGAGCGACGTAGCCGTCAGGCGCGTGAACGCCGACGGGGCCACCGAACGATGCTGCGAATCGATCGTGCCCGTGCGGAACTTGATCGAGAGCGGTGCCGAGAACTCGGTGGCGACCCAGGCACTGATGGCGAGGTCCCCGCCTGCCCAGGCGGTGGGCCAAGCCTGCATCCGGGCGGTTTCCCGCTCCTCGGTCTACGCCGCGACCGAGACCGACGTATCGAGATACGGCATCAGTACCGTTCGTCGTCCCGCATCGCGCGCACAAACGTCGCGGCACCCTCCGGCTGCAGCGGCATCGCGGCGGTGACGGCCCTGAGGGTCGCGATATCGATCGGCCGCTTCGGTCCCAGCATGGCACTGTGCCGTGCCACCTCGCGCCCGCGACGCGTGACGACAGCGGCTTCGCCGGCGACCACTCGGTCGACGAGCGCGCTGAGTCGCGCCTTTGCCTCTGCCAAGCTCACCGTTTCCATCGCCCTCAATGCCCATCGAGCTGATCATCGTAGGTGGCGGATTGGGATTCGGCTATCCGCCCGTTCCCTCCTATGTGTGCGTGCGCCAACGCACACGGCATGCCCCAGGCGCCGGGCTCGGGCCGCGTGCGGTCGTTTGCCCGCGTTGCACCGCGCAGCAGGCATGCCGTAGATTGAATTCATTCTGAGAACGACATGCGGACCCGGGGGGCGTTGCGGCACGGGAGGCCTTCGCGTCGCCCGGGCCGTCGCGCCGTCCCGGTGCGATCCGCATTCACACAGGACGTTTGCGAATGATCAAACTGACGGTGAACGGAGCGCCACGCAGCTTCGACGGCGACCCCGACATGCCGCTGCTGTGGTACCTGCGCGACGAGCTCGGCCTGGTCGGCACCAAGTTCGGCTGCGGCCAGTCGCTGTGCGGCGCCTGCACGATCCACCTCGGCGGCACCGCGACCCGCTCCTGCACCACCCCGATCTCGGCCGCGGCCGACCAGGAGGTGACGACCATCGAGGGGCTTTCCCCCGACGGCAACCATCCGGTGCAGGTGGCCTGGCGCGACCTCAACGTGGCGCAGTGCGGCTACTGCCAGTGCGGCCAGATCATGCAGGCGGCC
This sequence comes from Methylobacterium sp. E-041, assembly GCF_022829665.1. Taxonomy (NCBI): domain Bacteria; kingdom Pseudomonadati; phylum Pseudomonadota; class Alphaproteobacteria; order Hyphomicrobiales; family Methylobacteriaceae; genus Methylobacterium; species Methylobacterium sp. E-041. The sequence goes on from NZ_JAKSYQ010000285.1 coordinate 124,576, forward strand.
TCGCTCCTGAAGGATACGCCGAAGCCGACCGACGCGCAGATCGACGAGCAGATGAGCGGCAACATCTGCCGCTGCGGCACCTACCCGCGCATCCGCGCCGCGATCCACCAGGCCGCCGGTCAGGCGCCCGCCAGCAAGGGAGAGCGGCTGTGATCCATGACGCAAAGATGATGGCCGACCTCGCCGCCGAGGCGCCGACCCGGCCGACCCTGATCGCCAACGTCAGCCGCCGCGCCATCCTCGGCGGGCTCGGCGCCTTCGTGCTCGCGGTGAACCTGCGCGACACCGCCAAGGCCGAGACCAAGGCCCAGGAGCCGGCGAAGTTCGGCGCCGACGGCATGCCGCACGGCTGGCGCGACGACCCGAAGATCTTCGTGGCGATCGCCGCCGACGGCCGCGTGACCGTGACCAACCACCGCTCCGACATGGGCCAGGGCGTGCGCACCTCGGTCGCCTTCGTCGTCGCCGACGAGCTGGAGGCCGACTGGTCGAAGGTCGGCGTGGTGCAGGCCTGGGGCGACGAGGAGCGCTTCGGCAACCAGGACACCGACGGCTCGCGCAGCTTGCGCCACTTCTTTCAGCACTTCCGCCACGCGGGCGCGGCGGCCAAGCTGATGCTGATCCAGGCGGCGGCCAAGCAGTGGAACGTGCCGGCCTCCGAGGTGACGGCCGAGAACCACGTGCTGACGCATGCCAAGTCGAAGCGCACGCTCGGCTACGGCGACGTCGCGGCGATCGCGGCGGAGCTGCCCGTGCCGGCCCGCGAGAGCGTGGTGCTGAAGGACCCCAAGGCCTTCCGCTACATCGGCAAGGGCCAGATCGGCATCATCGACAACCGCGACATCACCACCGGCAAGGCGGCCTACGGCCTCGACACGAAGCGCGAGGGCATGCTGTACGCGCTGGTCGCGCGCCCGGCGGTCTACGGCGGCAAGGTCGTGAGCTTCGACGATACCGAGACCCGGAAGGTCCCCGGCGTCGTGAAGGTGTTCAAGATCGACGGCGGCGAGATCCCCTCGGAGTTCATGCCGCTCGGCGGCGTCGCGGTGGTGGCCAAGAACACCTGGGCGGCGATGAAGGGCCGCGAGGCGCTGAAGATCGTCTGGGACGACGGCCCGAACGCCGGCTACGACACCGACGCGTTCCGCACCGAGCTCGAGAAGGCGGCGCGCGCGCCCGGCAAGGTCGTGCGCAACCAGGGCGACGTCGACGGGGCGATGGCCAAGGCCAAGACCAAGCTGACGGCCGACTACTTCGTGCCCCACCTTGTCCAGGCTCCAATGGAGCCGCCGGCCGCGGTGGCGCAGGTGAAGGACGGCGCGTGCGAGGCCTGGGCCTGCACGCAAGGGCCGCAGGCGGCGCACGACCGGCTGGTCAAGGCGCTGGGGCTTCCCGCCGACAAGGTTCGGGTGAACGTGACGCTGCTCGGCGGCGGCTTCGGCCGCAAGTCGAAGCCCGACTACGTGGTCGAGGCCGCGCTCTGCTCGCGCGAGGTCGGCGGCGCGCCGGTGAAGCTCACCTGGACCCGTGAGGACGACATCCACCACGGCTACTATCACACCATCTCGGCCGAGCACCTCGAAGCGGGACTGGACGACAAGGGCATGCCGGTGGCTTGGCTCCACCGCTCGGCGGCGCCGACGATCGGCTCGATCTTCGCGCCCGATCCGAAGCACGAGCTGCCGTTCGAGCTCGGCATGGGCCTGGTCAACACGCCGTTCGCGGTGCCGAACATCCGGCTGGAGAACCCGGAGGCGGCCGCCCACGTGCGGATCGGCTGGTTCCGCTCGGTCTCGAACATCCCGCACGCCTTCGCGATCCAGTCGTTCGTCGCCGAGCTGGCGCACGCGGCGGGGCGCGACGCGAAGGACTACCTGCTCGACCTGATCGGGCCGGCGCGCAAGATCGATCCCACCTCGATCGGCGATGTCTGGAACCACGGCGAGGATCCCAAGCTCTACCCGATCGATACCGGGCGCCTGCGCCGGGTGATCGAGACGGCGGCCGGCGGCGCCGGCTGGGGCCGCAAGCTCGAGAAGGGCCGGGGCCTCGGGATCGCGGGGCATTACAGCTTCGTCACCCACACCGCGGTCGCGGCGGAGGTCGAGGTCGACCCGAAGGGCGGCGTGAAGGTCGTCGCGGTCGACATCGCGATCGATTGCGGGCCGCAGGTGAACCCGGAGCGCATCCGCTCGCAGATGGAAGGCGCCGTGGTGATGGGGATGGGCCTCGCGCTCACCTCCGAGATCACCTTCAAGAACGGCCGGGCGCAGCAGAACAACTTCGACGGCTACGAGATCATCCGGATCGACGCCGCGCCGAAGGTGATCCGCGTGCACCTCGTCAACTCGGGCACCTGGGACGGGCCGCTCGGCGGCGTCGGCGAGCCCGGCGTTCCGCCGGTGGCGCCGGCGATCGCCAACGCGGTGTTCGCGGCCACCGGCCGCCGCGTGCGGCAGCTGCCGATCCGCGACCAGCTCAGCGCCTGAGCCAAGGAAGCCGCGCCGCCCGCCGGCGCGGCGACGGACCGGACGACCGAGGGGCCCCTCTTCCACCGGAAGAGCGGGCCCCTCGGCGTTTTGCGAAAAGCTCCGTGTCCGAGGCTTCTGTTTTGCGCGACATCGCGTTTCGGCGGAGCCTTGCCGGTGGATGCCGCGTTTCCATGCCGAAGCCACCGGGATCGTGCTGTCGGTCCCCGCGTTCGGCTCCCAACCACCGGAGATCCCATTCGATGACGCGTCCTGCGTACCTCGCCGCCCTGCTCGCCCTGTCCGCGCTGGTCGCGCCCGGCCTGATCGTGCCGGCCTCGGCCTCGCCCTGCTCCGAGCGGATCGCCGGCCTTGAAAAGCGAGTGAAGGCGGAGTCGACCGAGGCGATCTCGGCCTCGACCAGCGGCCAGGGCGCCGCGGCCAAGCGCGGCGGCGAGGGGGTGACCGGCACGGAAGGCAACGCGCCCGGCCAGTCGCCGCAGGCTCCGCCGGAGAAGTCGGCCGAGGCCGGCAAGGGCGCCGACGCCGCCCAGCAGGCCAAGGTGGCGCTCGACGAGGCCCGCACCGCCGACGGCAAGGGCGACGCCAAGGCCTGCGAGGCGGCGCTGACCCGCGCCGAGGCGCAGCTCAAGGCGGCGCCGTAAGCGAGCGCGCCCGTCTTCCCCCACCGGATGCGGGGGCGGCGCGGGCTCGGTCGGGTTCGAGCGCCGGATCGGAAGCACCGGCGTGGAGGCGGAGCCCGTCCGGCGCGGACGTATGGCGGGATGAGAAGACAGTTTGCGGTTATGACGCCGTCGACGGCGAAACGGTTTCTGTAAGGGCCGGTCGCGGCGAGACCATCGCGGGTCGGGGGGCGGAGACCATGTCCACGCCCCGCGGAGGCTTCGTCAGGCCATCGCGTCTAGGGGGACGCGGGCGGAGGCGGCGCCGAGGGCGTGCGCGTTGCCGTTGAGCCCGGCGCAGAGGTCGTCGATCTCGGCGACGTCGAGGGCTTCGCCGGTCTCGGCGGCGATGGCGTCGATGAGGTGATCCTGGCGGGGGTCGAACGGATGACCCTGCATCCGGTAGAACTGGTAATAGCGCAGGGCCGCCAGGACGGTGTCGCGCTCGCGGGCCGTGACCGTGAAGTTCTGCATGGGCTTTTGGCTCCCGTGTGGCTTCATCGAACGCCGGTACGTGCCGCGGCAACCGCACCAAGCTTGTCCATTGTACGCACAGCGCCGTGAGCGTCCATGTCTTGACACGGCGATCCTGCGTGATTCGGCCGAGAAAGTCCGATTGCGCGCAAGCGGATATTGAGTTTCCGAACGCAATTCCCGTGGTTTTTCAAACCTGTGCGGTCGCAGCCTGCGTTATTCTGCAGGTGTTCCTGCGCCATTGCATCGGATCACGATGTGAGAGCGGCGAGGAAGGCCGGCACCGTCTCGCTGGCCGGGCCGTAGCGGGCCTCGTCGAACGCGTCCGCGTTGTCGGAGGGCTCGGCGTTCAGCTCGCAGGTCGGGATGTTCCGCGCCTGCGCCAGCCGCACGTAGCCGGCCGCCGGGTAGACCGCCCCCGAGGTGCCGATCGCGACGAACAGGTCCGCCGCCGACAGCGCCGCCTGGATCGCGTCGAGGTGGTGGGGCATCTCGCCGAACCACACCACGTCGGGCCGCGACGTGCCGACCGCCGAGCACAGCGGGCAGGCATCGGCGACGTCGAGGTCGCCGGGACAGGGAAAGGTGCCGGCGCAGGCGGTGCAGCGGCCCTTCAGCAGCTCGCCATGCATGTGGACGACGGCACGCGAGCACGCCCGCTCGTGCAGGTCGTCGACGTTCTGGGTGCACAGGAACAGCCGCCCGCCGCGCTCCGCCAGCGCCGCCTCGGCCTGCGCGAGCGCGACGTGGGCCGGGTTCGGCGCGGCCGCGACCGCCCCGCGCCGGCGCAGGTTGTAGAAGTCCAGGACGGTGCCGGGGTCGACCGCGAAGGCCTCGGGCGTCGCGAGCCGCATCGGATCGAACCGCGCCCACATCCCGCCGCGGTCGCGGAACGTGCCGAGCCCGCTCTCGGCCGAGACGCCGGCTCCGGTGAGGACGAAGACGGTCTTCGGAAAGGGCGCACGCAGGGGCATGGGCGCGAGCCTACACCCGCCCGGCGCCGACCGCCCATCGGAATTCGGCGCCGGGCAGGTCGAAGCTGCGGGCCGGCGCGGGGAGGCGCGGCGGAGGGGCCGGCGCGCCGTCCCGCCGGGCGATGCGGCCCGAGCCGATCAGCCGAGCTATACCGCGCCGATGCGCATCCTCGGCCGCCTTCTCCTCGGCTCCCTCGCCCTGCTCCTCGCGATCCCGAGCGGCGGCGCGATCCTGCTTATGGCGCTCGTGCTCGATCCGGTGGCGAGCGTCTGGCTGACGAAAGGCGCGCTCGCCGGGCTCGATGCCGGCCTGTCGGACCTCGCCGCCGGCCTGCCGCCGGAGAGCTTCGCGTGGGTCCTCGCGGGGCTGGCGAAGGCGTCCTTCGTGCTGCTCGCGGTGCCGCCGGCCCTGGTGGCGCTGGTCGGCGAGACCCTGCGCTGGCGCGGCCTGCTCTGGTACGGCGCCGGGTGCGGCCTGATCACCGCCGCCCTGCCCTGGCTCGCGCGCGGGGCCGTGCACCCCGGCGGCACGGCGCTCGCGGCCGAGGCGCGGGTCACCGCGATCCTGTTCCTCGCCGGCGCCGGTGCCGGGCTCGTGTACTGGCTGATCGCCGGGCGAAGCGCCGGGCGGCCCCCGACGCGGGCGTGACGTTTCCGCGACACGGGCGCGCTTCGGGGCGGCCCGGCGGGATGCTTCGGATGCGTCGAACCGTCGAACCCCGGTCGGCCCGCCCAGGATCCCCCTGGCGGCGACGAGGGACGAACGATGATCGCACGCCGCCCGTGGACGACCCGGACCGCCCTCGCCCTGCTCGCGGCCCTCCTGCCCGGCGGCCCCGCCTGGGCCGGCTCGGCGGCGCAGCCGGGCCAGACCGTCGGCCTGCCGGCGGGGGCGCAACTGCCGGTCGGGTTCTATTTCGTGAACCTGTCGAGCTTCGGCGTCCGCGACACGCGGCCCCTGGACTCGGAATCGAACGTCAACCTGCCGACCTTCGCCTGGGCGACGCCGTGGACGATCGCCGACGCGCGGCTGCAGTTCTTCGTCACGCAGCCGGTGGTCGCCTCGAGCGGGCGCGGCGCGCCCTACCAGAGCGGCGTCGGGCAGCCGCTGCTCGCGGCGCAGCTCGCCTGGGACCTCGGAAACGACCTCGGGTTCAGCTACCTGTTCGGCGGCTACCTGCCGATCGAGACCCGCTTCCTGACGCAGTCGGCCTCGATCACCCAGCGCTTCGCGGTCAGCTACACCGGCAACGGCTGGAACCTGACCGCCAACCTGCTGCACGGGATCTTCATCGACGACCGCTCGCCCACGGGCACGCTCTACCCGGACTACCTCAACCTCGACCTCACCGCGACGAGGAAGCTCGGCCAGTGGCAGGTCGGCGCCGTGGCCTTCGGCTCGACCGACCTGCCGACCGGGGTCGGCAGCGACCGGCCCCAGGGGCAGATCGCGGTGGGGGGCCTCGTCGGCTACAATTTCGGCCCGGTGAACCTGCAGGCCTACCTCACGCGCGACGTGGTCGAGCGCAACTACGGCGGCCGGGAGACCCGCGGCTGGCTGCGCGCGATCGTGCCGCTCTACCAGGACAAGGGCGAGGTCGAGCCGAACCGCACGCTGGTGACGCGACGCCAGGGCGAATGACCGGCGCCTGCCGGACGGTCGCGGCCGTGCTATCGGGAAGCGAATGAGATCGATCCGCGCCGCCCTCGCCGTTCTCCTCATGCTGGGCGGCCCCGCCCTCCCGCAGGGCTCGGGGCCGCCGATCCCCTCCGACGACGCACGGATGCTGCCGGTGCAGGCCGCGCACGGCATGGTCGCGAGCCAGGAGGCGCGGGCGACGCGGATCGGCGTCGACATCCTCAAGCGCGGCGGCAACGCGGTCGACGCCGCGGTCGCCGTCGGCTTCGCGCTGGCGGTGACCCTGCCGCAGGCGGGCAACCTCGGCGGCGGCGGCTTCATGCTGGTGCACCTGGCGGACCGGCACGAGACCGTGGCGATCGACTACCGCGAGACCGCGCCGCAGGCCGCCACCTCCGACATGTTCCTGGCGCCCGGCGGCGAGCCGGACCGCGCCGCCTCGCGGCGCAGCGGCAAGGCCGTCGGCGTGCCGGGCACGGTGCGGGGCCTGGCGGAGGCGCACCGCCTCTACGGATCGGGAAAGCTGTCCCTCGCCGAGCTGATCGCGCCGGCCGAGGCCCTGGCCCGCGCCGGCATCCCGGTCACCGGCGGCCTCGCCGATTCCCTGCCGCGGTCGGCCGGCCTCCTCGGGCGCTGGCCCTCGACCCGCCGGATCTTCTTCCGCGGCGACGTCCCCCTGCCCCGCGGCGACAGCCTCGTGCAGGCGGACCTCGCCGACACGCTGCGCGCCGTCGCCGAGGGCGGCCCGGACGCGTTCTATGCCGGCCCGATCGCCGGGCGGATCGCGGCGGCGGTGCGCGCGGCCGGCGGCCCGATGACGGAGGCCGATCTCGCCGCCTACCGGCCGGTGGTCCGCCAGCCCGTGCGCGGGACCTATCGCGGCTACGAGGTGGTCTCGATGCCGCCGCCCTCGTCCGGCGGCGTCCACCTGATCGAGATCCTGAACATCCTCGAGGGCTTCGACCTCGCCGCGATGGGTGCGGGCAGCGCCGCCGCGATCCACACCCTGGCCGAGGCGATGAAGCCGGCCTACGCCGACCGGGCGACCTGGCTCGGCGACCCGGACCGGGTCCGCGTGCCGGTGCAGGGCCTCACCGCCAAATCCTACGCGGCGCGGCTGCGGCGGGCGATCGACCCGGAGCGGGCACGGCCCGCCGACAGCATCGCGGCCGGCGACCCGTTGCCGCCCGAGCCCGACCAGACCACGCATTTCTCGGTGGTCGATGCCGCGGGCAACGCGGTGGCCAACACCTACACCCTGAACTTCTCCTACGGGATCGGGCTGGTGGCCGAGGGCACCGGCGTGCTGCTCAACAACGAGATGGACGACTTCTCCGCCAAGGCCGGCACCCCGAACGCCTACGGGCTCGTCGGCGGCGACGCCAACGCGGTGGCGCCGGGCGCCCGGCCGCTCTCCTCGATGACGCCGACCTTCCTGTTCCGGGACGGGCAGCTCTACCTCGTCACCGGCAGCCCCGGCGGCAGCCGCATCATCACCACCGTGCTCGACGTGATCGTCAACCTGATCGACTTCCGCATGAACCTCGCCGAGGCCGTCGACGCGCCGCGCATCCACCACCAGTGGAAGCCCGACGTGCTGCGGGTCGAGCAGGGCCTGTCGCCCGACACCCTCGCCCTCCTGCGGGCGCGGGGGCACGACGTCAGGGTCGGGTCGAGCTCGGGCTCGGCCAACTCGATCCTGCGCAGCGGCGGCCTGCTCTCGGGCGCCGCCGATCCGCGCCAGCGCGACACGCTCGCCGAAGGGTATTGAGGTGGGGCCGAGCGGCCGTCCGGCGGCGTCGGGACATGAAAAACCCCGCCGAAGCGGGGCTGCTGGGTCCGTCGCGCCACGGCGTCCTATGCCGTGTTCGACGAGCGGTAGGCCGGATCGCCATGGCTTTCTGCGCCGCGATAGGCGCGGAGCCGCGTCTTCTGGTCCTCGGAAAGCCCGTCGAAGAAGCTCGTCATGGGACGCGGTTGCGGTTGCGCCGACGCGTCAGACGCGGGAACAGCCTTGGAGGCCAGCGGCACCCGACGGAACGGCCCGAGAAGGCGTGCTAAGGTGTTCATCAGGGTATCTCCAGCCGGTAATATGCGTCCTGGCCCCTCGGGGTTGCAAGCTCGAACCCGAAAATGCCGCGATACAGGTCTTCCAGCCGAGGCACGACCGGCTGCACCCGGATCTCACGCTTGCCGTTAAGCTGTGCGTAGTTCTGCGTCGCCTCCAACGCCACGAGGGCCCGATATCCGGTCAGGGGACAATCCTGCCGCGGACTGCCTTCCAGGAACCTGACCGTGGCCGCCTCGCCGGACAGCGTGGTCAGGGCAAGGCCGCAGAGTCGGTCGCCGACCCACATCACGAGGTCGAGGCGATCGACTTCGTTGTGGTAGCGGTCGTGGACGAGATCCCAGTCCCAACATTCCGCGGACCGCCGGTCCAACCCCAACCATTGCCTCTTCCAGGCCTCGGACGCCCTGCGAGACCAGATTCCGAGGCTCAGATCGATCCCGAGGGCCGACGAGATCTTCCGTGCCGCCCGCAGACGGGCTTCGTCACCCCGCGGGAGATACCGCGCCCTGGCCATCGCAGACACTGGAAGGACGCCCTCCTGAAACGGCGACGGTCGTTGGCCGCCCCGGTGACGGCCGAGATGCAAGGCCGAGACTCGATGAAGCCAAGATCGAGCTGAAGCCAAGATCGAGCGATGACAAGATCGATCGATGGACAAGCCGCAAGCCTTCGATCGTCACCCGAGGACGATGCTCGGGCCGTCTCCCGCGAAGCGGCGCGGGATGCGCTGGCCCGGACCCGGGGTGCACGGCCCGCTTCCCGTCACAGCTTTCGCCCCGGTACCGGGCGCCATCTGTTGGCCCCCGCCGCGCCCACGCGCTAAAGGGAACCGTCACAGAAGGTCCCGATGCTCGCCGTCCGCTCCCTCGCGTTCAATATCTGCTTCTATGCCGCCACGACCCTGATCGCGTTCGGCGGGTTGCCGACGCTGGTCTCGGGGCGGGCGGTGATGCGGCTGGCGCGGTTCTGGGGGCGGGTGACGCTGTGGCTGCTGCGCGTGGTCGCCGGCACGCGGGTGGAGTTCCGCGGGCTGGAGAACATCCCGTCCGGCGCGATGCTGGTCGGGGCCAAGCACCAGTCGGCGCTCGAGACCCTGGCCCTGTGCACGGTGTTTCCCGAATTCGCCTACGTGCTGAAGCGCGAGCTGCTGTTCATCCCGCTGATCGGCTGGTTCCTGTCGCGCAGCGGCATGGTGGCGATCGACCGGTCGAAGGGCGCGCGCGCCATGAGCCTGATGAACGCGGCAGCCGCCGACGCGATCGCGCAGGGGCGCCAGCTCATCGTCTTCCCCGAGGGCACCCGGACGGCGCCCGGCGCGGCCCCGGCCTACAAGCAGGGCCTGTCCCACCTCTACGCCGCGCTCTCCGTGCCGTGCCTGCCGGTGGCGCTGAACACCGGCCTGTACTGGCCGCGCCGCAGCTTCGTCCGCCGCCCGGGCACCACGGTGATCGAGTTCCTGCCGCCGATCCCGCCGGGGCTGGCACGCGCCGCCTTCCTCGACCTCGTCGAGGACCGCATCGAGACCGCCTCGAAGGCCCTGCTCGCGGCCGGCCTCGCCGACCTCGGGCAGGCCGCCCGCACGGTCCCGGAGCCGCGCCGCGAAACCTCGCGTCCGGCCTGACCCGCGCGCCCGATTCGTGCGCGCGGAGAACCGTCGGGACGTTGCGAATCGGCCTGCGAATTCCCATTTCCGTTGAACGAGACGAATCGCTTGACTGGCGCGCGATGCCCGATCTAGGTTGGAACAAATGGCGAACAAGAGAGCCTTGTCCTGGTCGGCCGCCCTGCGCGACCTGAAGGACGAGCGGACACGGAGACAGGACGTGCGGGAAGAGCGCTTGAGGACCACCGCCGGCCTTCGCGGCACCCCTGCCCTGGCGCTCAGCGCCTGGCGCGGACGTTCCGGCCGGCGCTACGTCGTCGGCGTCCACGACCTCAGCGCGCCCGAGCTCGACGAGATGGGCGAGGCGGTGGTGATCGCGGTCCGCCGCGATCCCGCCGGCATCGCCGAGCTGGTCGCGGTGTCGGCCTCCGGCGAGAGCCCCCGCGAGCGCCTGCACCGCACTTGGCTCGCCCGCGCCCGGAAGGGCGGCGCGACCGAGATGCACGTGCATCGGCTCGCCGAGGACGAGGCCGAGCGCAAGGCCATCGTCGACGATCTCTCGATGGAGAGCGCGGATCCGGCGCACGCCTGATATCCCTCCGCTCGATCAGGGCGGTCGGCATATCCGGCAGGCCCGCGCGCGATCGAAGGCCGAATCTGCCGGTCCGGCGAGGTGATGCGGATTTGGATCACGCCGCCCACGCCCCAGTTTCGCCCCGAGCCTCCCCTCATGCCTTGTGCGGCATGGACGATCGCGGACGAACCCGCGACGGGGCGAGAGCGCGGAGCGAACGATGCAGGATCCGGTACGGCAAGATCCTTCGGGGCAAGCCCCGGCCGAGCCCGCCGCGATCCCGCCCAAGGCGCCGCGTTCCCGGCGCGGCCTGTTCCTCCCCTACATCCTGCTGCTGACGCTGGTGCTGCTGTGGTCGGCGGGCTGGGTCTACCTCCGCGGCCGCGCCGCCACCGAGATGGACGGCTGGGTCGCCCGCGAGGCCGCGGCCGGACGGACCTGGACCTGCGCCGACCGGTCGATCACCGGCTATCCGTTCCGGATCGAGCTGCGCTGCGCCTCGGTCAGCCTCGCGCGTGCCGACGGCCGCTTCCGGCTGGGTCCGCTGACCGCGGTGACGCAGGTCTACCAACCCCGGCACGTGCTGATGCTCGCCGAGGGCCCGTTTCACGTGGAACAGGGCGACCTCGTCGGCGACGCGACCTGGACGATGCTGGAAGGCAGCTTCCACGGCGCGTCGGACGGGTTCGTGCGCGCCTCGCTCGTGGTCGACGGGCCTTCGGTGACGGTCGCCGGCGCGGCGCCCGATCCGATCGCCGTCTCCGCCCGCCACCTCGAGCTGCATGCGCGGCCGACGCCGGGACGATTCGATTCGGACGGCGCGGTCGACCTCAGCCTGCGCCTGTCGCAGGCCCTGGCGCCGATGGCGGATGCGCTGATCGGCAACGCCGATCCCGCCGACCTCACCCTCGACGCCACGGTCAACCGGGCGGCGATGCTCGGCACCGGCACGGTGGCGCGCGAGCTCGAACGCTGGCGCCAGGCCGACGGCAGCCTCGACGTCGCCGGGCTGTCGCTGGCCAAGGGTGCGCGCCGCCTGCAGGCCAAGGGCAATCTCGGGATCGACCAGGATCATCGCGTCGAGGGCCAGCTGGACCTGCGGGCCGCCGGGGTCGAGGCGCTGGTCGCGTCGGTCGTCGGGCAGCGCTTCGGCGCCGATCGCGGCGCGCTCATCGGCAACCTCGTCGGCGGCCTGCTCGGGCTTAGGCGCCAGCCCGAGGGCGAGCCGGGGGGCGACGTGCCGCTCAAGCCGCTGCCGCCGCTGCGCCTCGCCGACGGCCGGATGATGTTCGGGCCGATCGCGATCCCGAACGTGCGGCTGCAGCCGCTGTACTGATCCGGCCGTGCCGGTCCCCGGGCGTCGAGGGTGGAGCAGACTGCGCCGCCCGGGCGCCGGCGGCCATACGCAAAACAGCGTATATGCTGCAACGCAACCGAGCCCCTAGCCTGCGCTCCACGATCCGCGGCCGTTCCATGAGCCGCCGGACGCGAGATGCGAGGCGTGAGGCACGATGGCTGACGGGGATCACGATCTGGATCGGGGCATGGACCGCGGCTTGCGCTCGCCCCTGCGGCGCAAGCTGCTGATGGGGCTGGCGGCCGCGCCCGCCCTTTCGCTCCTGCCGCGCACCGCGTTCGCGGCGGGGCCTGCCACCTCGGCGGTCAGCACCACCGGCCTCGCCGTCACCGACACCGAGGTGACCTGCGGCATCCTCCACTCGATCACCGGCACCATGGCGATCTCGGAGACCGGCGCCCAGCAGGCCGAGAAGCTCGCCATCGCGCAGATCAACGAGGCCGGCGGCATCCTCGGCCGCAAGATCAAGATCATCCAGGAGGACGGCGCCTCCGACTGGCCGACCTTCGCCGAGAAGGCCAAGAAGCTCCTCGTCAACGACAAGTGCGCGGCGGTGATGGGCTGCTGGACCTCGGCCTCGCGCAAGGCGGTGCTGCCGGTCTTCGAGCAGTACAACGGCCTCCTGTACTACCCGACCTTCTACGAGGGCCTGGAGCAGTCCAAGAACGTGTTCTACACCGGCCAGGAGGCGACGCAGCAGATCCTCGCCGGCCTCGACTGGGTGCACAAGGAGAAGGGCGGCGACACGTTCTTCTTCGTCGGCTCGGACTACATCTGGCCGCGCACCTCGAACAAGATCGCCCGCAAGCACGTCGAGAACGTGCTCAAGGGCAAGGTCGTCGGCGAGGAATACTTCCCGCTCGGTCACACGCAGTTCAACTCGGTGATCAACAAGATCAAGCTCACGAAGCCGAAGGTGATCTTCACCGACGTGGTCGGCGGCTCGAACGTGGCGTTCTACAAGCAGCTCAAGGCGTCCGGCATCGACCTCTCGAAGCAGGTGCTTCTGACGATCTCGGTCACCGAGGACGAGATCGACGGCATCGGCGGCGACAACATCGCCGGCGCGTACTCGTGCATGAAGTACTTCCAGTCGATCGAGAACGACAACAACAAGAAGTTCGTCGCCGACTTCAAGAAGATGTGGGGCGAGAAGACCGTCATCGGCGACGTCACCCAGGCCGCCTATCTCGGGCCCTACCTGTGGAAGATGGCCTGCGAGAAGGCCGGCTCGTTCGACGTCGACAAGGTCGTCGCCGCTTCGCCCGATCTCGAGTTCAAGGGCGCCCCCGAGGGCTACGTCCGGATCGACCCGAACCACCACCTGTGGTCGAAGACCCGGGTCGGCAAGGCCAAGACCGACGGCCAGTTCGAGATCGTCTACACAAGCCCCGAGCTGATCAAGCCCGACCCGTTCCCGAAGGGCTACCAGTAGGCCGCATGCGCGCGCCGCCGATGCGGCGCGCGATTTGCAGACGGCCTTTCGACGATCCCCCATCCCCCGGCCTCATCCTGAGGCGCCCGCGACGGTGGGCCTCGAAGGAGGGCTCCAGGGATCGCCGAGCGCTTCGGAGGGCTCCCTCGAGGCCTCCGCTTCGCTCCGGCACCTCAGGATGAGGTGGGCGGGTGGGAGACGGCGATCGCGCAAAGCGGCGGGCCACGGCCCTCCGGCATTCCCGACGGCTCGGAGCGCACGGATGTTCGGTGACTATTCCCTCGGCGATCTCGGCGCGATCTTCGCGATGCAGGGCTTCGCCGGCCTGATCCTGTTCTCGGTCTACGTGCTGATGGCGCTCGGGCTGGCGATCATCTTCGGGCAGATGGGCGTGATCAACATGGCGCACGGGGAGTTCATGATCCTCGGCGCGTACATGACCTACCTGTGCTCGACCTTCTTCCAGACCTACCTGCCGGCGCTGTTCCCGGCATACTTCTTCCTGGCGATGATCCTCGCCTTCTGCGCCTCCGGGGCGCTGGGGATGCTGGTGGAGTGGGCGCTGATCCGCCACCTCTACAAGCGCCCGCTCGACACGCTGCTCGCCACCTGGGGCCTGTCGCTGATCCTGCAGCAGGCCTACCGCTCGATCTTCGGCGCGCGCGAGGTCGGCGTCGAGCTGCCGAGCTGGCTGATCGGCTCGGTGCAGGTCACCGATTCGATCGAGATCCCGATCAACGGCCTGTTCGTGATGGCGGTCACCACGCTGATCACGGTCGGCGTCGCGCTGCTGATCTACCGCTCGCGCTTCGGCCAGCAGGTCCGCGCGGTGATGGCCAACCGCCCGATGGCGGGCGCCGTCGGCATCGATACCGAGAAGGTCGACCGCTACACGTTCGGCCTCGGTTGCGGCATCGCGGGCGTGGCCGGCTCGGCCTTCACGATGATCGGCTCGACCGGGCCGACCTCGGGCCAGCTCTACATCGTCGACACCTTCCTGATCGTGGTCTTCGGCGGGGCGGCCTCCCTGCTCGGCACCATCGCCTCGGCGTTCTCGATCTCCCAGACCCAGTCGACGCTGGAATTCTTCCTCTCCGGCTCGATGGCCAAGGTGCTCACCCTGCTCGCGGTGGTCGGCATCCTGATGCTGCGGCCGCAGGGCCTGTTCACCCTCAAGGTCCGGCGCTGAGGATTTCGACGATGAAGAACCCCGTCCAGACCCTGACCAAGTCCGTCACCGTGAACGACAACCCGTTCATGAAGCCGATCGAGTGGCTGAGCCTGGCGGTGCTGGCTTTGGTGCTGCTCGTCGTGCTGCCGAGCCTGCTCGACGCCTTCCGGCTCAACCTGGTTGGCAAGTACCTCACCTACGCCTTCGTCGCCCTCGGCCTCGTCATCTGCTGGGGCTATGCCGGCATCCTGTCGCTCGGCCAGGGCTGCTTCTTCGGCCTCGGCGGCTACTGCATGGCGATGTACCTGAAGCTCGAGGCGTCCAGCGTCGAGAACACGAAGATCCAGTCGACGCCGGGCATCCCCGACTTCATGGACTGGAACCAGATCACGGCGCTGCCGTGGTTCTGGAAGCCGTTCCAGAGCCTGCCGCTGACCTTGATCCTCGTCGTCGCGGTACCGGTGCTGTTCGCCTTCGTGATCTCGGCGGCGATGTTCAAGCGCCGGGTCGGCGGCACCTACTTCGCCATCATCACCCAGGCGATCGCCGCGATCCTGACGATCCTGATCGTCGGGCAGCAGGGCTACACCGGCGGCATCAACGGCATCACCGACCTGCGCACGCTGCACGGCTGGGACATCCGCACCGACGGCGCCCACACCATCCTCTACTTCGTCAACGGCGGCCTGCTGATCGGCTGCATCCTGATCGCGCAGTTCGTGAAGAAGTCGAAGCTCGGGCGCATCCTGGTCGCGATGCGGGACAAGGAGGACCGGGTGCGGTTCTCCGGCTACTCGGTCGCCGGGTTCAAGGTCTTCGCCTTCTGCCTCGCCGCCGCCTTCGCGGCGATCGGCGGCGCGATGTTCACCCTCCAGGTCGGGTTCATGTCGCCGTCCTTCGTCGGCATCGTGCCCTCGATCGAGATGGTGATCTACGCCGCCGTCGGCGGGCGGATGTCGCTGTTCGGCGCGGTCTGGGGCACGCTGCTCGTCAACTGGGCCAAGACCAGCTTCTCGGAATCCTTCCCCGACCTGTGGCTGTTCGGCCTCGGCGCGCTGTTCATCGCCGTGGTGCTGGCCTTCCCGAACGGTCTCGCCGGCATCTGGCGCGAGCACGTCGAGCCGCGCCTGACGCGCCGGGTGAAGGGTCTGCGCGCCCCGCCCCCCGCGATCGTCCCCCACGGCGCACCGGCCGAGTGAGAACAGCATGAACGCCGCGATCCTCCCGGGCTCCGTCATCGGCGCCAACCCGAACGCCCCCGAATACCTGCTGGCGGTCGACGCGCTCACCGTCTCCTTCGACGGGTTCAAGGCGGTCAACGACGTCTCGTTCTACGTCGACCCCAACGAGATCCGGGTGATCATCGGCCCGAACGGCGCCGGCAAGACCACGGTGCTCGACCTGATCTGCGGGCGCACGCGCGCCAGCGCCGGGTCGATCAAGTACAAGGGCCAGGAGCTGACCAAGCTCACCGAGAGCGCGATCGTCCAGGCCGGCGTCGGGCGCAAGTTCCAGACCCCGTCGATCTACGACGACCTGACCGTGTTCGAGAACCTGGAGATCTCGTTCCCGCGCGGGCGCTCGGTGTTCGGGGCGCTGACCTTCAAGCGCGACGCGCAGGTCCGCGAGCGCATCCACGAGATCGCCGAGACGATCTTCCTGAAGGACCAGCTGCTGGAGCGGGCCGAGTTCCTCAGCCACGGCCAGAAGCAGTGGCTCGAGATCGGCATGCTGCTGATCCAGGACCCGGAGCTGCTGATGCTCGACGAGCCGGTGGCCGGGATGAGCGTCGGCGAGCGCATCAAGACCGCCGAGCTGCTGAACCAGATCATCGTCGGCCGCTCGGTGCTGGTGATCGAGCACGACATGAAGTTCGTCGAGGACATCGCCCACCGGGTCACCGTGCTGCACCAGGGCAAGGTCCTGTCGGAGGGCTCGATGGAGCGGGTCAAGAACGATCCGAAGGTCATCGAAGTGTATCTGGGACACTGAGCATCATGCTGCAGACCGCGCATCCCCCCCTGGCCAAGGCCCCTCCGCTCACCACGCTCCCCTCGGCGGCGCCGATCTTAAGCGTCGAGGACCTGCACGCCGCCTACGGCCAGAGCGAGGTGCTGCACGGGCTGAACTTCCAGGTCGCGCCCGGCGAGATCGTCGCGGTGATGGGCCGCAACGGCATGGGCAAGACCACGCTGCTGAAGACCCTGATGGGGATCGTGCCGGTGAAGGCCGGCTCGATCCGCGTCGACGGCACCGAGATCGGCGCCCTCAAGAGCCACGCCCGGGTCGCCAAGGGTCTCGCCTACGTGCCGCAGGGCCGGATGATCTTCTCGACCATGACGGTGCAGGAGAACATCGAGACCGGGCTCACCGTCACCGGCGCCCGCAAGGTGCCGCAGGACCTCTACGAAATGTTCCCGGTGCTGCTCGAGATGAAGGGACGGCGCGGCGGCAATCTGTCGGGCGGCCAGCAGCAGCAGCTCGCCATCGCCCGCGCGCTCGCGAGCAAGCCGAAGGTGCTGCTCCTCGACGAGCCGACCGAGGGCATCCAGCCGTCGATCATCCGCGAGATGGGCCGGACCCTGAAGAAGATCCGCGACGCGCGCGGCCTGTCGATCGTCGTCTCCGAGCAGGTCCTGAGCTTCGCCCTCGACGTCGCCGACCGGGTGCTCGTCATGGAGAACGGCGAGATCGTCCACGAATCGCTGCGCGCCGACATCGACGAGGCCCAGGTCGCCCGCTTCCTCTCGGTCTGAACGAGGACATCATGGCCGATTACGAGATCTTCGAGCTCGGCGACCACGTTCTCCAATGCGGCAAGACGCTGCGCAACGCCAAGCTCGCGTTCAAGACCTTCGGCACGCTGAACGCGGCGCGCGACAACGCCATCGTCTACCCGACCTGGTATTCCGGCCAGCACACCGAGAACGAGTGGCTGATCGGGCCGGGCAAGGCGCTCGACCCCGAGAAGTACTTCATCATCATCCCGAACATGTTCGGCAACGGGCTCTCGTCCTCGCCGAGCAACACGCCGGCCCCCTGGAACGGGCCGCGCTTCCCGAACGTCACCGCCTACGACAACGTCTGCGCGCAGCACCGGCTCGTCACCGAGCATTTCGGCATCGATAAGCTGGTGCTGGTGACCGGGTGGTCGATGGGAGCGCTCCAGACCTACCATTGGGGCGCGCTCTATCCGGACATGGTCCCGCGCATCCTGCCGTTTCAGGGCTCGGCCAAGTGCTCGCGGCACAACTTCGTCTTCCTCGAAGGCGCCAAGGCCGCGCTCCAGGCCGACGCCGCCTTCGCCGAGGGCTGGTACGCGAGCCCGCCGAACAAGGGGCTGCGCGCCTTCGGCCGGGTCTATGCCGGCTGGGGCCTGTCGCAGACCTTCTACCGGATCGAGGCCGACAAGACCCACATGGGCTACGCCTCGCTCGAGGACTTCCTCGTCGGGTTCTGGGAGGGGCTGTTCTACACGCGCGACGCCAACGACCTGCTCGCGATGCTGTGGACCTGGCAGAACGGCGACATCGGCGCCAACGACACCTTCCACGGGGACACCAAGGCGGCGCTTCGCGCGATCACCGCCAAGGCGATCCTGATGCCGGCCTCGACCGACCTGTACTTCCCGCCCGAGGACAACCGCATCGAGGCGGAGTCGATGCCGAACGCGGAGCTGCGCGTCATCGACACCTGGTGGGGCCACTTCGCCGGCGGCCCCGGCACCAGCCCCGACGACATCAAGACCCTCGACGACACGCTCAAAGAGCTGCTCGCGAGCTGAACGGTTTCGGCCGGTGCGCCGGCCGGGCGGGGATGCGCCAAGCCCCGGATTTTCGAACAACAGGGAGCACAGTCGAGACATGCCCGAGACGCTGATCAAGGTCGACCTGACGCAATCGGCCTACGACAACGACATGGTGCACAACCGCTGGCACCCGGACATCCCGATGGTCGCGACGGTGAAGCCCGGCGACGACTTCATCGTCGAGACCTACGACTGGACCGGCGGCTTCATCAAGAACAACGATTCCGCCGACGACGTGCGCGACATCGACCTGTCGATCGTCCACTTCCTCTCCGGCCCGATCGGCGTCGAGGGCGCCGAGCCCGGCGACCTGCTCGTGGTCGACCTCCTCGACATCGGCGCCAAGCCCGAGAGCCAGTGGGGCTTCAACGGCTTCTTCTCGAAGAACAACGGCGGCGGCTTCCTCGACGAGCACTTCCCCCAGGCGCAGAAGTCGATCTGGGACTTCGAGGGCATGTTCACCAAGTCGCGCCACATCCCCGGCGTGCGCTTCCCCGGCCTGATCCACCCGGGGCTGATCGGCTGCCTGCCCGACCCGAAGATGCTGGAGACCTGGAACACCCGCGAGAAGGCGCTGTTCGACACCGACCCGAACCGCGTGCCGGCGCTGGCCACCCTGCCCTTCGCGCCGACCGCCCACATGGGCCGGCTCAAGGGCGAGGCGAAGGACAAGGCGGCGGCCGCCGGCGCCCGCACGGTGCCGGGGCGCGAGCACGGCGGCAATTGCGACATCAAGGACCTGTCGCGCGGCTCGAAGATCTACTTCCCGGTCTACGTGCCCGGCGCCGGCCTCTCGATGGGCGACCTGCACTTCAGCCAGGGCGACGGCGAGATCACCTTCTGCGGCGCGATCGAGATGGCGGGCTGGGTCCACCTCAAGGTCAGCCTGATCAAGGACGGCATGGCCAAGTACGGGATCAAGAACCCGATCTTCAAGCCGTCGCCGATCACCCCGAAGTTCGACGACCACCTGATCTTCGAGGGCGTCTCGGTCGACGAGCACGGCAAGCAGCATTACCTCGACGTGACGGTGGCCTACCGCCAGGCCTGCCTCAACGCGATCGAGTACCTCAAGAAGTTCGGCTACTCGGGCGCGCAGGCCTACTCGATCCTCGGCACCGCGCCGGTCCAGGGCCACATCTCCGGCGTCGTCGACATCCCGAACGCCTGCGCGACCTTGTGGATTCCGACCAAGATCTTCGAGTTCGACATCAATCCCACTGCTGCCGGGCCGACGAAGTTCCTCGACGGCTCGATCCAGATGCCGCTCTCGCCGGATCTGTAGTCTTCGGGTCTGCCGCGCCTTCCGGGCGGCAGACCGCGTGCACCCTGCCTGAAAGCGCTCGAATGCCCGTCTACGATTACGCTTGCGAGGCCTGCGGGCCGTTCACGGTGCTGCGCCCGATGGCGCAGTTCAGGGACCCGCACGACTGTCCCGATTGCGGGGCGGCGTGCGGGCGCGCCTTCCTCACCGCGCCGAACCTCGCCTCCATGGATGCGGGCCGGCGCAAGGCCTTCGCCACCAACGAGCGCAGCGCGCACGCGCCCCGCAAGTCGTCCGCGCACGGGGCCGGCTGCGGCTGCTGCAGCGGGACCAAGGCGAAGTCCAACCCCACGGCCGCCAAGAGCTTTCCGAACGCGCGGCCGTGGATGATCAGCCACTAGGCTGCAGCTCACCCTCCCCCTCTCGCGGGGGAGGCAAGAACCCAAGCCAGGAGGAACCCACGCCATGATGCACGGAGACATCTCGTCCAGCGCCGACAGCGTCGGCGTCGCGGTGGTGAACTACAAGATGCCCCGCCTGCACACCAAGGCCGAGGTCTTGGAGAACGCGAGCAAGATCGGCGACATGATCGTCGGGATGAAGGCCGGCCTGCCGGGCCTCGACCTGGTGATCTTCCCCGAATACTCGACCCACGGGATCATGTACGACGCGGGCGAGATGTACGAGACCGCCTCCACCGTGCCGGGGGCGGAGACCGAGATCTTCGCCGCCGCCTGCCGGAAGGCCAAGGTCTGGGGCGTGTTCTCGCTCACCGGCGAGCGCCACGAGGAGCACCCGAACAAGGCGCCCTACAACACGCTCATCCTGATGAACGACCAGGGCGAGATCGTGCAGAAGTACCGCAAGATCATGCCCTGGACGCCGATCGAGGGCTGGTACCCGGGCGACCGCACCTACGTCTCGGAGGGGCCGAAGGGCCTGATGATCAGCCTGATCATCTGCGACGACGGCAACTATCCCGAGATCTGGCGCGACTGCGCGATGCGCGGGGCCGAGCTCATCATCCGCTGCCAGGGCTACATGTACCCGGCCAAGGAACAGCAGATCCTGATGTCGAAGGCGATGGCCTTCGCCAACAACACCTACGTGGCGGTGGCCAACGCGGCCGGCTTCGACGGGGTCTACAGCTACTTCGGCCACTCCGCGATCGTCGGCTTCGACGGGCGCACCCTCGGCGAGTGCGGCGAGGAGGAGATGGGCATCCAGTACGCGGCGCTGTCGAAGTTCCTGATCCGCGACTTCCGTGCGCACGGGCAGTCGGAGAACCACCTCTTCAAGCTGCTGCACCGCGGCTACACCGGGATGATCAACTCGAAGGAGAACCGGCACGGGCTGTCGGAATGCCCCTACGACTTCTACCGCCGCTGGATCGAGGACCCCGACGCCACCCGCGACGCGGTGCGCGCCATCACCCGGCAGGGCGTCGGCACCGAGGAATGCCCGATCGACGGCATCCCCTTCGTCGGCAAGGGCGAGGGTCCGCCGGACCCGCGCTGAGACGCGGCCCACCGCGCGGTTCCGCCGGCCCGGGAGGCCGGGCGGGGCCGCGCGGGTGACAGGACGTCGTCCCTATCGGAACGGCCCATCGCCCGACACGTTGACCGGCGCTTGCCTAGCGCACATCAGGTCGGAACAGGGGCGGATCGGGAAGATCATGAACGGTGAGTCGAAGCCGGCCGGTGCGGGCGGTCAGGACAGCGAGCCGGGAGCGCCCATGGTCAGCGCGGAGTTCCGGCGCTTCGCCGACGACGTTCCGCTGATGATGTGGCGCTCGGACCATCTCGGCCACGCGATCCATCACAACGAGTGCTGGCTCCAGTTCACCGGGCGGCCGCTGGAGGAGGAGCTCGGCGCCGGCTGGCGCACGGGGCTCCACCCGGACGACTTCGAGCGCCACGCGCGCATCGTCTCGGCCGCGTTCACGGCGCGGGAGCCGTTCACCGTGGAGTTCCGCCTGCGGCGCCACGACGGGGCCTATCGCTGGCTGCTCGACACCGCCCGGCCGCTGACCGAGGACGGCGAGTTCCGCGGCTATCTCGGCTCGTGCTTCGACATCACCGACCGTAAGCATGCCGAGGTGCATATCGAGGAGGCGCTGCAGGAGAAGGAGACCCTGCTCGCCGAGGTCTACCACCGGGTCCGCAACAACCTCCAGGTGATGGTCAGCCTGATCGGGCTCTACGGCCGCGCGGCGCCCGAGCCCTGCCGCGGCAGCTTCGAGGCGCTGGGCCAGCGGGTGCGGGCGATCGCGCTGGTGCAGCAGCACCTGCACGAGGCGCCGCACATCGCCTCGATCGACCTGCGCGACTACCTGCACCGGCTCGCCTCCGGCCTCGGCCAGCTGCGCCGGGCCGGCCGCATCGGCGTCCATCTCGGCGGCACCGGCACCAGCCTGGTCGAGCCGCGCACCGCCAACGCCCTCGGCATGATCGTCGCCGAGATCGTCGCCGAATGCCTCGATGCCACCGCCGAGAGCGTCGCCTGCGCGATCGCCATCGACATCGACGCGGCCCCCGGTGCACCGGTGCGTCTCTCGATCGTCTCCGGCGCCGGCGACCAGGCGGAGTCGGGTCGGCCGAACATCCCGAAGCTCGGGCCGCGGCTGATCGCGGCCTACGCCGCCCAGGCCGAGATCGCGGTCACCGGCGTCGCGACCGCCGAGGATCCGCTGCGGCTGCAGCTGCCGGAGGCGCGGGTCGAGGACCCGGCCTGAGCGGGCGTCGCGATTCGCATCGGCCGGGGCGGCGACCTATATCCAGGATATCCCGCGCCCCCCCGACACGAAACCGGCCGAGCATGCTGCCTCCGATCGAGACCATCGTCGAGAACTTCGAATTCATCGAAGATGACTACATGCGCCTAGAATACTTAATTGAATTGGGCCGTGCCTTGCCGCCCATGCCCGAGGCCTTACGCACAGATGAGAACCGAGTGCGCGGTTGTGAAAGTCAGGTCTGGATCGATACCAAGCTTGACATCGATCCGTCCGGACCGAAGATGTCGCTGCAAGGCTTTAGCGACTCTGTGATCGTATGTGGTTTTGTAGCTTTGATGTTAAGCCTATACAACGGACTGGCTCCTGGCAAAGCTGCCGAGACGGATGGTCTGGAATTGTTCAGGCAGTTGCAGTTTGGCTCTCATGTCACCTCGAAACGCTCAAACGGCGTGCGCGAGATGGTGAATCGCATCAGAAGGGACGCCGCTCGATTGGCAGCCTGATCGAGTCCAAATCTCAGGGACGCCGAAGCTCACTTTCAATGCACCCTCTTCCCCCCTCTGTGGGGAAGGATAGGCCTCGCGTCAGCGAGGGTCGGGAGAGGGGAGCGCCGTATCCGGCACCGTCGCTCCCCTCTCCCGACCCGCTTCGCGGGCCACCCTCCCCCGCAGAGGGGGGAGGGAAAACCGACCTCGTCGCGAGAAGCGTCTTCTCGAACTGTCACGCCCGGTCCCGCCACAGCCGCATCCGGGCGTGGTCGGGCCCGACCGCCTCGCGCTGCAGGCCGTAATGCTCGGCGAGGCGCCCGAGGGCGATCTTCGCCACCACCTTGGCGGAGCGCGCCGGCCAGCGGCGTTCCTCCTCGATCCGCTCGAGCCCCTTCACGTGGCCGCACAGGTCGATCAGCAGGCCCGACAAGTCGTGGCCGACCGCGGCCATCGCCCGCTCCACCCGGGCACGGGCCGCCATCATCGCATCCGAGGCGCCGGCGGCGTCGCGCGGGCCGGAACCGTCGACGCGGATCGCGCTCCAGTCGATGCCCATTCGTGGCATCATCAGGCCCGTGGTGATGTCGCGGCGCAGGCGCTCGCCGGCCTCGAACGAGGCCCGGTCGAGGAGGGGCGCCCCGTCCCGGCCGCGCCGCCGCACCATCCAGGCGATCGGGCTCTCGGCGGCGTCGCGCAGGCGTCGCTCCGCCCCCTCGCCCTCCACCACGAGGTCGAGATGCTGGCCGCGGAACGCTTCGCCGGCCGGGGCGTCGCCGCGCCTGAGGCGGGCGCGGCCGGCCGGTGCCAGCAGGATGCGGCCGCGCGGACCTGGCTCGCGGTGGGCGAGGTCCGCGGCCAGCAGGCGCTCGCCCGACGCCGCGGGAAAGCGCCCGCCGCCGAGCGAGACGCCGCCGCCGCACCGCACGATCAGCATCGCATCCTCGACCGGGTCCGGGAAGGCGTAGGCGCCCTCGGGCGCGAGCGCCGCGAGCAGCCGCTCGCCGGCGCGCCCGAGCGCGGCCTCCGCGCGCGGCACGGCCACGGGGCGGGCGGTCCGGGCCTGAGAGGTTTTGTTCATGTTTTGTTCCCAACGCGAACGATCTTCGTCACGGCGAAGGAAACAGGAGAGTCTTGAAAATCGTCCTAGATCAAGACTTGACGGCCCGCGCGCTGTGGAGCGTCACGCAGCTCACGCCGTGGGTTGGGTCGGCGGATGCTTCAGCACCTCGGCGATCTCGTCCTCGGACTTGCCGCGAACGTCGTAGCCCATCGCGGCGAGCCGCTCGACCAGCCCGTCGCTGTCGGCCGCGGACCGGGCGGCCCACTCCGCCAGGACGTCGTTCGCCTTGGCGAGGTCGTCGGTGGGGATCTTGGGATCGCTCATCGGAACAGACCGCTCACGGGACAGGACTGAGGCAGTGCAAGGTTCGTTCCTCTGGCAGCGCGAGCGAAGCCGGGTGCGCCCCGGCTTCGCCTCCGGCCGCCTCAGGCGGCTTCGTCGTAGTTGCCGTTGCGGGTCTGGCCGAGGCCGATCGCCTTGGCGAGGTCGGAGCGGGCCTTGGCGTAGTTCGGTGCGACCATCGGGTAATCCGGCGGCAGGCCCCACTTGGCGCGGTACTGCTCGGGGCTCATGTCGTACTTGGCGCGCAGGTGGCGCTTGAGCGACTTGAAGGTCCGGCCGTCCTCCAGGCAGATGATGTGGTCCGCGGTGACGGACTTCTTCACCGGCACGGCCGGCGTCAGCGGACCGGCGGGGGCGGCCGCCTCGACCTGCCCGCCCGCGACCTGCACCAGCGAAGCGTGGACGCGGCCGATCAGCTGCGCCAGCTCGCCCGGGGGGACCGGATTGTTGCTGACGTAAGCCGACACGATGTCGGCGGCGAGTTCCACGTAATCGACCGTGGTGTCTGTGTCGTTCATGTTCGGCGATGTCCCCTGGACGCTGAGGCAGTCGACGCGTCCCGAGCGGCGCGGACCATCGGCCCCGACGTCTCGTGGTGCGATGCGGGCATTCCCGCAACAATGGTCGTCCTGCCCGCAAGTGCTGAGTGAAATGCGGCGACCCCTTTCGCCACGACATCTCAATAGGATATTTGCAGATCGGCCGCAAGTTGCTCGACGGCAGCTTGGATACGCAACGTCAACTATCCGGAAGAATATTTCAGCTTGCCGACATCGCTGAAACAGATGCCTACTCAAGGGCGAAGTGCTGGCGGCGAGTATCGCTACCTCTGATTGCGCCTCCCTCGGCGGACGCCACGCCGCCGCCCGCCACCGAGAGCCTCGCGGCGAAAGCTGTCAAGCCAAGTCCTCGCCAAGTCCTCGTCCGCATCAAGCCCTCGTCCGCACCAAGCCCTCGTCCTCGCCAAGCCCTCGTCCTGGTCAAACCCTGGCGCGGCCGCGCTCGTCCCGGGCACCCCGTCCGCGCGATGCCCCGCCCGGCCAACACCATCCGATCGCGAGCGTTTCGACGCCGGGTCTTGTCCGGGAACGGGCCGCACGGCACATGCGCAGGCTCGAAGATTCTCCACGGGAAATTTCAGATGGCGTTCGAAACGGCTCACGTCCCGCCCGCATCCGACGCACCGAAGGCGCCGCGCCGGCCGCACAGCTACGTCGTCCATGGCCGCACCATCACCGATGACTACGCCTGGTTGAAGGCCGAGAACTGGCAGGATGTCCTCAAGGACCCGGCAGCCCTGCCCGCGGACATCGCGGACTACTTGAAGTCCGAGAACGACTACGCGCAGGTTGCGCTCGCCGACGCGGCGCCGCTGCGCAGGACCCTGGTCGCCGAGATGCGCGGCCGCATCCGCGAGGACGACAGCGGCGT
This sequence comes from Methylobacterium sp. E-041, assembly GCF_022829665.1. Classification (NCBI taxonomy): domain Bacteria; kingdom Pseudomonadati; phylum Pseudomonadota; class Alphaproteobacteria; order Hyphomicrobiales; family Methylobacteriaceae; genus Methylobacterium; species Methylobacterium sp. E-041. The sequence goes on from NZ_JAKSYQ010000285.1 coordinate 150,155, forward strand.
GCCGACCCCGGATGGGCCGTTCGCCTATTACAACCGCCACCGCGACGGCGGCCAGCACCCGCTGATCTGTCGCCGGCCGACCGGTTCCGTCGACGACGCGGGGGCCGAGGAGATTCTGATCGACGGCGACGATGAGGGCGCGGGCCAGGCGTTCTTCGAGATCGCCGGGGCCACCCATTCCGACGACCACGCCCGCCTGGCCTGGGGCGCAGACACCAAGGGCTCGGAGCTCCACACCATCCGCGTACGCGACCTCGCCACCGGGACCGACGCGCCGGACCGGGTCGAGGCGACCTCCGGCGAGGCGGTGTGGTCGGCCGACGGCATGGGCTTCTGGTACGTGGCGGTCGACACCAACCACCGGCCGGCACGGGTGATGTACCACCGCCTCGGCGCGGACCAGGCCGACGACCTCGCGGTCTACACCGAGCGCGATTCCGGGTTCTTCGTCCATATCGGGGCGACGCAGTCGGGCGCCTACCTCACCATCACCGCGAGCGACCACGAGACCTCGGAGGTCCACCTCCTCGACCGCGCCGCGCCGGACGGGCGCCTGCGCGCGGTGCAGCCGCGCGAGCCGCTGCTGATCTACTCGGTCGAGCATCGCGGGACGGATCTCTACATCCTCACCAACGCCGACGGCGCCGAGGACTTCAAGATCGTCACCGCCCCGGTGGCCGACCCGGGCCGGGCGCACTGGACCGACCTCGTGCCGCACCGCGCCGGCACCATGATCCGCCACCTGCACGTGCTCGCGGCGCATCTGGTCCGCCTCGAGGTGGAGAACGCCCGCCCGCGGATCATCGTGCGCGACCTCGCGACCCGCGAGGAGCATGCGGTGGCGTTCGCCGAGGAGGCTTACTCGCTCGGCCTCCAGCCCGGCTACGCGTTCGAGACGGCGACGATCCGGTTCGCCTACTCGTCCATGACGACGCCGACGGAGACCTGGGACTACGATTGCGCCACCCGCGCCCGGCTCCTGCGCAAGCGCCAGACCATCCCGAGCGGGCACGCGCCGGAGGATTACGTCACCCGGCGCCTGTTCGCGACTGCCGCCGACGGCGAGCAGGTCCCGATCTCGCTGCTGCACCGGCGCGACCTCGTCCTCGACGGGTCGGCGCCGCTGCTGCTATACGGCTACGGCGCCTACGGCACGCTGATGCCGGCGGCGTTCCGCACCAACCTGCTGAGCCTGGTCGACCGCGGCTTCGTCTACGCCATCGCCCACATCCGCGGCGGCACCGAGAAGGGCTGGCGCTGGTACCTCGACGGCAAGCGCGAGAAGAAGCCCAACACCTTCTCAGACTTCGTCGCCTGCGCCCGGGCGCTGATCGCCGCGAACTACACGTCGGAGAAGCGGATCGTCGCGCATGGCGGCAGCGCCGGCGGCATGCTGATGGGGGCGGTGGCCAACCTCGCCCCCGAGCTGTTCGCCGGCATCGTCGCCGACGTGCCCTTCGTCGACGTGCTCAACACCATGCTCGACGCCGAGCTGCCGCTGACCCCTCCGGAATGGCCGGAATGGGGAAACCCCGCCGAGAGCGAGGCGGCGTTCCGGACGATCCTGTCGTACTCGCCCTACGACAACGTCGCGGCCAAGGCCTATCCGGCGATCCTGGCGCTCGGCGGCCTCACCGATCCGCGCGTGACCTACTGGGAGCCCGCGAAATGGGTGGCGCGCCTGCGCGCGACCATGACCGGCGGCGGCCCGGTCCTGCTGCGCACCAACATGGAAGCCGGCCACGGCGGCGCCGCCGGCCGCTTCGACCGGCTCGAGGAGGTGGCGCTGATCTACGGCTTCGCGCTGGCGGCGGTGGGGAAGGCTTGAGGGGGCGCGGGGTGGCGCCGCCGAGATAGGAACACGCCCTCCCCCCCACTGCGGGGGAGGGAGGACGCGCATCACGGCTGGGCGGGCGGCGGGCGGATGTCGAGCGGGCGCTCGGCCGGCGGCGGTTCGGCGGTCTCGGCGCGGGCGCGGCGGGCAGCCTCCTCGGCGGCCTGCGCCTTGAGCCGGGCCTGGCGGGCGGCCTCCTCGACCGCGGCCCTGTCGGCGGCCGCCTTTTCCGCAGCCGCCTTTTCCGCAGCGACCTTCTCGGCGGCGGCCTTGAGGGCGGCGGCGCGGGCCTTGTCCATCTCGATCCGGGCGCGGCGGCGCTGGCGCTCGATCTGGTCGGCCTCGATCAGCTCGATGGTCTCGAGCTCGCGCTGCAGCACCAGGGCGGCGAGCCCGGTGGTGAGCGGGCCGACGTCGAGGCTGCGCTCGGGCGCGGCGAGCGGGCCGGCGAAGCCGAGCTGGATCGCGGGCGGCCCGCCGCTCCAGCCCTTCGGCGCCGCACCGCCGCCGAGCGTGCCGCGGGCGTCGAGCCGGCTCGTTCGAAGATCGTAGCCGAGCGTCCCGTTCCAGCGCGCCGCGCCGAAATCGAGGTCGAGCGGCCCGGCGCGCACGACCCCTCCGATGATGGTGGCCGGCGCCGAGGCCGGCTGCGTCGTGCCGGTGGCGGCCTTCGACAGCTCCTCGGCGACGAGGGCCTGGAGCCGGCCGTCGCGCAAGGGGTCCTCGATCTGCAGGGCGCGGACGAGGGCGCGCCCGACGGCGGCGGGATCCGTCTCGGGCAGGTTGAGGGCGGCGAGCGTGAGGCTGCCGGTGCCCGAGAGGTTGGCCGCCAGCGCGCCGGGCGTCTCGCCGGAGGTGCCGAAGCGCAGCGCCGCCGACAGGCGCCCGCCGAGCGGGCCGCCCCCCGCGAGCGCCGGGATCGACAGCTCGGCGACGGTGCCCTCGCCCGCGATCGAGGCGAGGCCGCCGCGCCGCGACAGGGTCGCCGAGCCGGCGATCCGGCCCTCGGCGAGCCTGGCCGAGAGGTCGCGCAGCGTCAGGGTCCCCTCCTCGAACCCCAACGCCATGGCGGCGCCCGAGGCGGTGAGCCCGCGCCCGAGCTCGAGCTGGTCGACCCTGAGGTCGAGGGAGACCGGCGGTCCCGGTGGTGGCACCGGGCCGAACCGGCCGGCGGCGCCCGCCGGCATCGCCAGGGCGGCCGCGAGGTGCGGCAGGGACAGGCGGGCGAGGCGCGCCGTTCCCGACAGCGCCCCGTCCGGCGCGCGGACGAGGGTCGCATCGAGGGCCGCCCCCGCGATCCGGCCGGCGAGCGCGGCACGCGCGTCGTCTCCCTGCCGGGTCAGCGCGACGGAAAGGTCGGCCGGCCACGGCCCCGGCGCGAGGGCGGCGGCGCCCGCCAGCGTCAGGAACGGCGCGAGGTCGGCGGTCTCGATCCGCAGCGCGCCGGATCGGGGCGGGCCGCCCTCGGTGGGAAGCCGCAGCGGCGTCGCGGTCGACAGCGTGGCGCCGGCGATCGTGCCGGTCGCCTGGAGCGTCAGGCCGCCGTCGGCCGCGCGGGCCGCCACCAGGCTCAGGTCGGCCGGCTGCTGCAGGCCGGCGATGTCGGTGCGGCCGAGCCAGGTGCCGGCCCGCGGCGTCGCGAGGCGGATCCTCGCCCCCTCGACCGCGCCGGCGCGGCTGACCAGCGACAGGTCGAGGCTGCCGCCCGCGGCCTGGCCCGTGGCGGCGAGCCGCAGCGCGTCGGCGTCGCCCGCGTCGCGCTCCAGCGTGACGGCGAGGTCGAGCGCGCCGGCGCGCAGGAAGGCCGGGATCAGGCGCGTCTCCGCGATCCAGACCCGGTCGACCAGGGCGAGCAGCGGCGCCGCCACCGGGGCCGAGAGCCGGCCGGCGACGCGCCCCGTGCCGTCGGCGCCGATCCGCCCGGACAGCTTGGCGTTGGCGCCGGCCAGGTCCGTCACGTCGAGGCTGTCGACGACGAGGGCGGCGCCGTCCGACTGGATGCTGGCCGAGAGCGTGCCGTTCCCGGTGCCGGTCGCGCCGTAGCGCAGGTCGCGCGCCTCGATGGTCAGGCCGAGGTCGTGGCCGTGCAGCCCCGCGAGCGCGTTGCCGAGCGGCGGCAGGCCGGCGACGTCGAGGCCGCGGGCGCGGATCTGCGCGTCGAACCGGCCGCGGGTCCGGCCCTCGGCCGGGGTGTAGCGGGCATTTCCGGTGACCTGCGCCTCGCCCAGCGCGAGCCGGAGGTTGCGCAGGGAGAACGCGGTGCCGGCCGCCGAGACCTCGGCCGAGACCTCGACCGGCCGCCCGTCGAGCAGCGCCGTCGGCGGCCCGTCGAGGCCGAGCCGGCGCAGGTAGCGCCCGAGCCCGTCGGAGGCCGGGGCCGCGAGCGCGACCGGGCCGGTGAAGCGCGGGCTCGGATCGGTGTCGATCTCGCCGCTGGCCGTGACGGTCGCCGCACCCGGCGCCACGGCCGAGAAGCGTCGCAGCAGCAGGCCGCCGGTGCGGTCGAGGGTGCCCGTGGCCTTGAGGTTGGACCATTCCTCGAAGCCGAGCACGGCCGCCTCGACCGAGAGGTCGAGGTCGAGCATCACCGGCAGGCCGCCACCCGATTTCGCGCCCACCTTGGGCAGCCCGCGCGCCACGAAGGCCTGCCCGCCCGGCGAGAGCAGGAAGGCGTCGAGGTCGAGGCGGCGCGCCTCCAGGGTCAGCCCCGCGCGCCAGCGGCGCAGGTCGATCTGGCCGCTGCCGGAAAGCCGCAAGGCTTGCCCGCCCGGATCGATCTCGGCGTTGACGCCCTCGAACCGGACGAGGGCGCCGCGGGCCTTGAACTTGCCGCCCAGCGCGAACGGCAGGTAGGCGCCGGCGGCCTGGGCCGGCGGGCCGACGACGAGGCGGGCGCTGCCCTCGGCCTCGGCGACGAGCGGGCGCGGCTCGGTGCTGCGGGCGCCGCCGCGCGGATCCGCCGGCACGAAGGCGATGCGGGCGTCGGCCTCGAAGCGCGGATGGGCGTCGCCGCCGCCCGAGAGCTTCAGGGCGACGGCGCCGTCCGCCGCCGGCTCGCCGCTGACTAGGGTGAACGGCAGGACGCCGCTGGTGCCCGCGACCCGCCAGGGGCCGACGAGGGCCGGCGCCTGGATCTGCACGGCTTCCGCGTAGAACTGGTCGGTGCGCCCGGTCGCGGGCACCACCGTGGTCAGCAGCAGCTGCTGGACGTGGAGGTCTTCGATCGCGAGGTCGCGGCCGCGCAGGGCCTCGCCGAGGCCGGCGGGCACCACGAGGGCGTCGCCCTCGGTCACCGGCAGCTTGACCTCGGCGCGGCCGATCCGGGTCTCGGTGAAGCGGAACGCGCCCGCCAGCAGCGGGCTCAGGCCGAGCTCGGCCTTGACGAAGCGCAGATCGAGGGCGGGCCGTCCCGGCTCGTCGCCGAGATGAAGGCGGTCGAGGCGCAGGCGCGGCGAGGGCAGCAGCCGCACGTCGATGCGGCCCTCGCTGCGCACCGGCAGGCCGAGGGACCGGCTCACAGTCGCGTCGACGAAGGCGCGATGGGTCGGCCAGTCGATGAAGGGCGGCACCGCGAGCGCCGCGACGAGGATCAGGATGACGGCGCCCGCGAGCGCGGTCAGGAGGTCACGCACCGTGATCGTTCCGCATGCACCCCGCGCCACCCGGCGGGTTCACGGCGGGCATAGCACGGCGGGCGACCGCAGGCGCCAGGGCGCCCGCGGCCTTGGTTCAACGCCCGCGGGCTCGGCTCAGCGCCGGGGGGCGACGATCACGCCCGGGGTGGGTTGGGGCGCCTGCATCTGCTGGCTGCGCTGGATCTCCATGCGCGTGGTGTTGTTCTGCGAGGTGAGGTTCTGCTGCAGCGCCCGGGACTCGCCCTGGCGGGCGAAGGACTCGTTGGCGGCGTCGGGGTTGCCCTGCCGGACCTGCGCGAGGGCGGGCGTGGCGGCGAGGGCGGCGATGATGGCGATCGGCACGATGCGCATCGGGCGCTCCTGTGTGGGGGATGTCTGTCGATGATGTGAGCAAGCGGCCGGCCTGCTTCAAGTTCCCGCCCGGCGGCCGCGCGGGGCGGCGACATTGCGTCCGGGCCTCGGGCTCCGGGCCTCGGCGATCGCGCCTCAGCGTCGAGGCCTCGGCGTCCGGGTCTCGACGCCGTTCGCGTTTTGGTCCAGGGATTGCCCATGCCGAACTCTTCGCATGCGACGCCGCCTTCCGACGCGGAGCGTGGCTCCAGCTCCATCGCCGCCCGCGCCATGGGGGCCTTGCGCCCGAGCGCGTCCTCCTATCTCGACGGCCTGAACGACGAGCAGCGCCGCGCCGTCGAGGCGACGGAGGGCCCCGTCCTGGTGCTGGCCGGCGCCGGCACCGGCAAGACGCGGGTGCTGACGACCCGCATCGCCCACCTGATCACGACCGGCCGGGCGCGGCCGTTCGACATCCTGTCGGTGACCTTCACCAACAAGGCCGCGCGGGAGATGAAGCACCGCATCGGCACGCTGATCGGGCCGGCCGGCGAGGGCATGCCCTGGCTCGGCACCTTCCACGCCATCGGCACCAAGATCCTGCGCCGCCACGCCGAGCTGGTGGGCTTGAAATCCGACTTCACGATCCTCGGCACCGACGACCAGCTGCGCCTGATGAAGCAGGTGCTGAAGGACCAGAACATCGACGAGAAGCGCTGGCCGGCACGCGCGCTCGGCCACGTCATCGACGGCTGGAAGAACCGCGGCCTCGGCCCGGACCAGATCCCGGCCGGCGAGGCGCAGGCCTTCGCCTTCGGCAAGGGCGGCGACCTCTACACCGCCTACCAGGCCCGGCTCGTCACGCTCAACGCGGTCGATTTCGGCGACCTGCTGCTGCTCTGCCTCAAGCTGTGGCGCGAGAATCCGGACGTGCTGGCCAACTACCAGGACCGGTTCCGCTACATCCTCGTCGACGAGTACCAGGACACCAACGTCGCCCAGTACCTCTGGCTCAGGCTGCTCGGGCAGGTGCGCAAGAACATCGCCTGCGTCGGCGACGACGACCAGTCGATCTACGGCTGGCGCGGGGCCGAGGTCGACAACATCTTGCGCTTCGAGCACGATTTTCCCGGTGCCGTGGTGGTCCGCCTGGAGCGCAACTACCGCTCGACGGGCCACATCCTGGCCGCCGCCTCGGGCCTGATCGCCAAGAACCAGGGCCGGCTCGGCAAGACCCTGCGCACGGAGGACGAGCTCGGCGAGCCCGTCACCGTGTCGGGCGCGTGGGATTCGGAAGAAGAGGCGCGGCTCCTGGCGGAATCGATCGAGGCGCTCCAGGCCAAGCAGCACCCGCTCTCCGAGATCGCGGTGCTGGTGCGGATCTCGGCGCAGATGCGCGAGATCGAGGACCGCTTCGTCCAGCTCGGCCTGCCCTACCGGGTGATCGGCGGCCCGCGCTTCTACGAGCGCGCCGAGATCCGCGACGCGCTGGCCTACCTGCGCGCGACCAACAACCCGTCCGACGACCTCGCCTTCGAGCGGATCGTCAACACCCCCAAGCGCGGCCTGGGCGACGCGACGCTGCAGCAGCTCCACCTCTACGCCCGCGCCGAGCAGGTCCCGCTGCTCCACGCCGCGCGAAAGCTCTGCGAGACCGACGAGCTCAAGCCCCGCGTGCGCTCGACGCTGCGCGCGCTCACCGAGAGCTTCTCGCGGTGGGCGCGGCTCGTCGAGAGCAACCCGCATTCCGAGGTGGCGCAGACCATCCTCGAGGAATCCGGCTACACCGAGATGTGGCAGAAGGAGAAGTCGGCCGACGCGGCCGGGCGGCTGGAGAACCTCAAGGAGTTCGTCCGCTCGATGGAGGAGTTCCCCGACATGGGCGCGTTCCTGGAGCACGTCTCGCTGGTGATGGAGGCCTCCGAGGCCGAGGGCGCCGAGCGCGTCTCGCTGATGACCCTGCACGCGGCCAAGGGGCTGGAATTCGACACGGTGTTCCTGCCCGGCTGGGAGGACGGCCTCTTCCCGAACCAGCGCGCCCTCGACGAGAGCGGCCGCGCGGGCCTCGAGGAGGAGCGTCGCCTCGCCCATGTCGGGCTGACGCGGGCCCGCAAGCGCGCAAAGCTGTCCTTTGCCGTCAACCGCCGCATCCACGGCCTGTGGTCCTCGACCATCCCGTCGCGCTTCATCGACGAGCTGCCGGAATCGGCGGTCGACGTGATCGAGGCGCCGGCCCACTTCTCCGCCGGCGCCTCGCGCTTCGACCGCAACCCGCAGCCCTTCGGCTCGAGCTACGGCACGCCGGGCTGGCAGCGGGCGCAGGCCAATACCGGGCAGCAGAGCAACTTCGGCAAGGGCGCGGCGCACACCACCGCCCGCGGCTTCGGCGCCTCGCCCGGCGGCGGGCGCGGCGGCCCGCGCCAGATCGAGGGCGAGCTGATCGCCAAATCCACCGGCACGCCCTCGGCCTTCGAGGCCGGGATGCGGGTTCTGCACACCAAGTTCGGCCCCGGCGACGTGGCCGCCGTCGACGGCAACAAGCTCACCGTTGACTTCGACAAGGCCGGTCGCAAGATGGTGCTCGACAGCTTCCTGCAGCCGGCCTGAGGCCGCTCGCGGACGAGCGTGACGTCGGGCGCAGGACACGACCTTGGGCGGACCGGACACGGCCCCATCCCCCGACCGTCCCGGCGCACCATCCGCCGTCGTCCGAGCCATTTCAGCAACACCTGCCGGGCCCCGTCATGCGGCCGTCGCATCGCCCGCCTCTATGGTGCGCGCGTTGCATGCTCCGGCAACGACCAGGCGGGCCGCGCAGCGGCTCGTCTTGTCCACAAGCTTCGTGTCGAGGGCCGGAACCGGCTCAAGGCAACGTCATTGCTTCCGAGAGGAGAGATAAGCCCACGATACGAAGGTTAGAGCGAAGAGCGGTTTCTGGTTAGCAAGTCCTTTTGGTTGGCAAATCCCACGCGGAGTGTTGATCGATGAAAAGACGGCGCGCACGACTCGAGCTGGTGGAAGACCGCACGGTCCGGCTGCACAGGACCCGCTTCGACGAGGAACGAAACCTAGGCCCGATCCAGCCGCTGACCGACCGGCAGGCGGAATACCTCGACGCGCTCGCCCTGAACCCGCAGGTCATCGTGCTCGGCCCGGCCGGCACCGGCAAGACCTACATCGCCGGCACACGCGCCGCCGACCTGCTGCGCCAGCGCCGGATCGCCAAAGTGATCATCACCCGCCCGAACGTTCCCGGCGGCCGTTCGCTCGGCTTCTTTCCCGGCACGCTGGAGGAGAAGATCGCGCCCTGGGTCGCTCCCCTCACCGAGGCGATGAAGGAACGGATGGGCGCCGCCGCCTTCGAGATCGCCTTGAAGGCCGGCGACATCGAGATCGTGCCGTTCGAGGTGATGCGCGGGCGCACCTTCAAGGACTGCCTCGTGATCCTCGACGAGGCGCAGAACACGACCACCGCCGAGATCAAGATGTTCCTCACCCGCATCGGCGACGCCTGCCAGGTGATCATCAACGGCGACGTCTCGCAGACCGACCTGCGCGAGACCTCGGGGCTGCGCACCGTCATCCACCTGATCAAGAGCCGGATGATGCCGATCCCCGTGGTCGAGTTCACCCGCGACGACATCGTCCGCTCCGGAATTTGCGCGGAGTGGGTGAAGGCTTTCGAGGAAACGAATCTGTAAGTTGCGAGTTACCAGCGGCGGGTCGAAGCGGAGACCCGCCGCGCTTCACCGGCGCGACGTCCTTCTCTCATCTCCCGGACCCGGGAGATGACATGGGTGCCGCGGCCCGACGACAAGAAACAGGATTATCTCCGTGAGGAAACTGACCTTCGCCGTTGCCGTTCTGGCCTCGCTCGGCGCCGCCGCCATCACCGCCCCCGCCTCCGCCGCCCCGGGCGCCCCGATGGGCGTGACCGCCCCCGACGCGATCGAGCATGTCCAGATGCACCGCATGGAGCGTCGCATGATGCATCGCCGGATGGAGCGTCGCATGATGCGCCGGCACATGGAGCACCGCATGATGCGCCGCCACATGATGCGCCGCATGTGATCTGACCGACCCTGATCGGTCGGCGACGGGGTCCTTCGGGGCCCCGTTTTCTTTTGTGGCCGCCCGCGCCGCTGCGCGCCGGCGGATTGCCCCGGACTCCGCGGATTCCTATGTCGAGGCGCAGGCCGGGTTGCGGCTGCGAGCTTTCGGAGACCACATGCCCCCCTCCAACCGCCTGTTCGACGACTTCGCCCGCCTGATGACGGATGCCGCGGGCGCCGCGCAGGGGGTGCGCCGCGAGGCCGAGACCGTGATCCGTGCCCAGGCCGAGCGGCTGATCCGCGACATGGACATCGCCTCCCGCGAGGAGCTCGACGTGCTGCGCGACATGGTCGCCACCCTGCGCGCGCAGAACGAGGCGCTGACCGCGCGGGTCGCGGCGCTCGAGGCCGATGCGGCGCCGGCCGCGGCCGCTGCGTCCACCGCCGGAGCGAGCGAGGCGATCTGATCCGACGCGCGGGCGACCGGCGCGAATCGGTCTCGGCGGGGCGGCGGGCTTGTACACAGGAAGCGCGCGCGAACGATCCATTTCCTGTTCACCGGCCGGGCGAAGCGCTTTGTGTCGCGAGTCCGCGCCGGTTTATAGTCGGTGACGTACTGATTCGCCTTAGCCCGCCGAAGACCGGGAGCCGCCAAGTCGTCATCGCGCGATATTCCGTCCCATCGGGACAAGTGATTTCGCGTCGTGACATGGCTCCGAACTTTGGTTATTTATCGTTCACCATGCCGCGGCGCCGGAATACGGCGGCGTCATCTCGGATCGTCATGCCACAGCTTCACGTCGACATCGAAGGCTACGATCGGATCGAGCACCCGCTCGATGTCGTGGAGCGTCTTGCCGCGCTCCGCGACTGGATCTTCGATCGCGCCGAGACGGACGAGATGTCCGTCGTGGTGGCCGGGCGCTGGACCGAATACCAGGTCGCGTTCACCTGGATCGAGGACGTCGAGGCCCTGCACGTCGCCTGCGCCTTCGACCTCAAGGTGCCGGATCGCCGCCGCACCGAGGTGCAGCGCCTGATCGCGCTGATCAACGAGCAGCTCTGGATCGGGCATTTCGACCTGTGGTCGAGCGACGACGTGGTGATGTTCCGCCATTCGCTCCTGCTCGCCGGCGGCTCGGTGCCGACGCATCCGCAATGCGCGATGCTGCTGAAGTCGGCGGTGGAGGCATGCGAGCGCTACTACCAGGCCTTCCAGTTCGTGCTCTGGGCCGGCAAGTCCGCCCGCGAGGCGCTGGACGCGGTCCTGTTCGAGACCGAGGGCGAGGCCTGAGGCCCGCCATGGCCGCTCCTCCCGCGGCGGGCGCCCTGCCCGCCTCCCTCACCCTCGTCGGGGCGGGCAAGATGGGCGGGGCGATGCTCGAAGGCTGGCTCGCGGCCGGCCTCGACCCGAAGCGCACGACGATCGTCGAGGCCGATCCGTCCGATGCGCTGCGCGCGCTCTGCACCGCCCGCGGCCTCGCCCTCAACCCGGCCACGGTCGCGCCCGCCGCCGTCCTCGTCCTCGCGATCAAGCCGCAAGGGTTCGCCGACGCCTCGCCCGGCCTCGACCGGATGATCGGCCCGGGCACCGTCGTCATGTCGATCCTGGCCGGCAAGACCGTGGCCGACATCGAAGGCCGCCTGCCGAGCGCCCGGGCGATCGTGCGCGCAATGCCGAACCTGCCCGCCAGCATCGGCCGCGGGGCCACCGGCGCCGTCGCGAACGCGGCGGTGACCGCGGGCCAGCGTGCCGCCGTCGCGGCTCTGCTCGGCGCCAACGGGCTCGTCGAATGGGTCGGCTCGGAAGCCGAGATCGATGCGGTCACCGCCCTGTCGGGCTCGGGGCCGGCCTACGTCTTCCTGATGGTCGAGGCGATGACGGAGGCCGGGATCGCCGCCGGGCTCGATCCGCAGGTCGCCGCGCGGCTTGCCCGGGCCACGATCTCCGGCGCCGGCGCCCTCCTCGACGCGAGCGACCTGCCCGCATCGGAATTGCGCCGCAACGTCACCTCGCCGGGCGGCACCACCGCCGCCGCCCTCGACGTGCTGATGCGCGACGACGCGCTTGGCCCCCTGATGCGGGAGGCCGTCGCGGCGGCCAAACGGCGGGCGGGCGAGCTGGCGGGCTGAGGCTCGACGCCATAGGGCATGCGGGGCTCCTCCATCCCACTCCCTCATCCTGAGGCGCCCGCGCCAGCGGGCCTCGACGGAGCCCTCCGGGAATCGCGCGCAAGCTGGAAGCCTCCTTCGAGGCCTCCGCTTCGCTACGGCACCTCAGGATGAGGATGGTGGACGGGATCGGCTGAAGGCTCGATCCTTCGGCCTCACCGGTCCAAGCTCGCAGGAACCAGCGCCACCCGATCGAGCCCCTTGGCCAGCACCGATCCGCCGGGCGGGGCGTCGCGGAGTTCGCGCCAGTTCACCCCGGCGCCGTCCGGCAGGACGACTTCGCCGTCGAGGCGCATCGGGGCGCCCGCCTCGATCGCGGCGAGGCCGTCGAGGAGGCGGTGCGTCACGGTGGCCGGCCAGAGCAGGTCGAGGTCCGAGGTCGTTGAGAGGTAGGCGAGGCCGGTCAGGCTTTGCCACAGCAGGCCGCCGAACACCTGCGGGACGACGCCGTATTCGGCGGCCAGCGCCAGCACCGCGTCGACGGCGAGGTGCCAGGCCGGCGGCGCGGATGGGCGCGCGGCGGCGAGGGTCACCGGAGGGGACGGCGTCGCGTCGGCCCACGGCACCGCGAGGCCGATGCGGCGCTTGCCGGCGGCCGGCGGCAGGGGCAGCCCGGCGGGCAGATGGTCGCCCTCGTCCGGATGACGGCGCCGCACGATCACCGGCCAGCCGTTGGCGGCCCAGGCCGCGACATGCGGCACGCCGTCGAGGTCGGAGCGCCCGGCGAGCAGCCGGTCCCAGGCCTCGGGCGCCACCACGAACAGGTCGTGGCGGCGAAGCGTCGTCACGCGCGCGCCGCGTCGACCACCCGCGCGGCGATGTCGTGGGCGACGGGACGACCGCCGCGATCCTTGCCGAGGGCGTCGCGGGCGTCGTGCGAGGGCGGCTCGCCGATCAGGGCCGCGATCTGCGGCCCGAGGGGCTTGGCGGGATCGAGCACCGCCTGCACCGCGCCGGCCTGGACCATGTTGTCGAGGCCGGGCGCGAAGACGGGGGTGGATTTCGCCATCGCCTCGAGCTTCTCCAGCGGCAGCTTGGTGACGCGGGCGACGGAGGGCAGGTCCATCACGCTCGGGTTGGCCCCGGGCAGCGCCACCAGAACCCGGGTGGCGAGGGCGGTGGCGATGAAGGCGCCGGCGGCCGAGTGGCCGTAGATCAGGCCGATCGTCGGGTGGCCCTGCGCATCCGCCAGCAGCAGCGCCTTGGCGAGGTGGGCCAGGCACTCGTTCAGCCCCAGAAGCTCGTCGCGCCGGCTCATGCGCTGGCTGTCGGAATCGACGAGCACGAGGATCGGCGTGGCGCCGCCGGCCCGCACCGTCGCCAGCACGGCGGCCGAAAGGGCCAGCGCGCCCTCGATCCCGAGCGGCGTGTCGCCGTCGACGCCGACCACCGCGAGGTCGCGGCCGTCCAGCGGCCCGCGGCCGGTGATCAGACCGTCGGCGACGGCGACCGCGTGGCCGTCGGGGAAGAGCGAGGCCAGGATCTCAGCGAGCGTCATGTGTCGTCCCCTCGAGCCCGGCGACGAGGCCGTCGAAGTCGGCCGCCGACAGGGCCGGCACGCCGGCCGGGTCGTTGACGCCGAGGCGCGCCCAGATCTCGGTGGCGTCGCGGCAATCGCCGAAGCGCGCGATGCGGTCTTCGAGCCGCGCCTGCTCCGCTTCGAGCGTCGCGAGGTCGAAGGCCGGCGCCCGGCCGATCAGGTCGAGGGCGGCGGCGCGAAACGCCTCCACGGTGTCGTCGCAGAACCGGTCGGCGCCGCCGGCGAGGCGCCGGTGCTTGCCGCCCATGGTGCGCCAGACCAGGGCGCGGTCCTTCGAGTCGAATTCCTCGGCGCCCTTGTTGGTCTCGATCACCTCCGGGCCGGAGACCGAGATGCGCCCGCCCTCCGAGACCGCGAGGCGCGAGCAGGTTCCGGCGATTAGGCCGCCGCCGCCGAAGCAGCCGGCGCGGCCGCCGACGAGCCCGACCACCGGGATGCCGGCGCGGCGCAGATCGGCGATGGCGCGCATGGTCTCGGCGATGGCGGTCTCGCCCGCATTGGCCTCCTGCAGGCGGACGCCGCCGGTGTCGAACAGGATCAGCACGGCCTCCGGCGTCTCGGTGACCGCGGCGCGTAAAAGCCCGACGAGCTTGGCGCCGTGCACCTCGCCGAAGGCGCCGCCCATGAAGCGGCCCTCCTGGGCGGCGAGGTAGACCGTGCGGCCGTCGAGCCTGCCCCGGCCGACGACGATGCCGTCGTCGAAGGCGCGGGGCAGGTCGAACAGCGGCAGGTGGGGGCTCATCGCCCGCTGCTCCGGGCCGACGAACTCTTCGAAACTCTCCGCGTCGACGAGCGCGGCGACGCGCTGCCGGGCGCTGGCCTCGTACCAGCTCAAGCTCATCGGCCGGTCTCCATCAGGCGCGCGCCCTGGAGCAGGCGCAGCGACACGGTGTCGGGCCGGGCGCCCCCGTCGTTGATCGCGATGCGCAGGCCGCCGGGCTGGGCCCGCGCCACGAAGTCGGCCGCCACCGCCTCCCAGACGTCGCCGTAGCCGACCACCGGCGTCGCGATCTCGATGGTGCATTGGTCCGGCGGCAGCACGCGCTCCAGCAGCACCTCGAGGTTGCCGGATGCGACGACGCCGGTGATCGCCTGCGGCTTGGTGCCGGCGAGCGGTCCTTTCGTGGTGTGGCGGAAGGTCATCGTTTCCATGTGACATCGTCCTCCTGCGCCCAATGCCATCCGGCGGGATCGCGGGTCCCCTCTCCCGAACGCGAGAGGGGGTCGCGTACCGCGTTCCGCGCCTGCTCCGTCAGCCCGATCATCTCACCAGTTCCGGAACCGGGCCGGCGGCTCGTACAGGCCGCCCGACCAGTGCACGAGGTCCTTGATCGACTTCGCCGCGAGCAGGCTGCGGTCGGCGTCGAGCGGCTCGATCCCGAGATCCTCCGGGCGGCGGACGATGCCCCGGGCGCGCAGGTGCTCGACCTTGGCCTTGTCGCGGCCGCGCCCGACCTCGGTGTAGCCGGCCACGCCGCGGATCGCCTGCTCGCGCTCGTCCGCGTTGCGGCAGAGCAGGAGGTTGGCAATGCCCTCCTCGGTGACGATGTGGGTGACGTCGTCGGCGTAGACCATCACCGGCGCGAGCTCGAGGCCGATCGTCCGGGCGAGCTCGAGGGCGTCGAGGTGCTCGACGAAGGCGGGCACGAGCCCGTCGCCGAAGGTCTCGACGAGCTGCACCACGAGCTTGCGCCCGCGCATCAGCGCCGGGTCGCCGGTCTGCTGCGCCTCGCGCCCGGCCTTCATCCAGGTGTCGGACGGGTGGCGGCGGCCGTGCGGGTCCGAGCCCATGTTCGGCGCGCCGCCGAAGCCCGCGACGCGGTTCGTCGTCACGGTCGAGGAGTGGCCCATGAGGTCGATCTGCAGGGTCGAGCCGATGAACAGGTCGCAGGCGTAGAGCCCCGCCGTCTGGCAGAAGGCGCGGTTCGAGCGCAGCGAGCCGTCGGCGCCGGTGAAGAAGATGTCCGGCCGCGCGGCGATGTAGCGGTCCATGCCGACTTCCGAGCCGAAGCAGTGCACCTGCTCGACCCAGCCCGCCTCGATCGCCGGGATCAGCGTCGGGTGCGGGTTCAGCGCCCAGTTGGTGGCGATCCGGCCCTTCAGCCCGAGCCGCTCGCCATAGGTCGGCAGCAGCAGCTCGATCGCCGCGGTGCCGAAGCCGATGCCGTGGTTGAGCCGGCGGATGCCGTACTCGGCGTAGATTCCCTTGATGGCCATCATCGCCATCAGGATCTGCGTCTCGGTGACGGCGGCCGGGTCGCGGGTGAACAGCGGCTCGACGTAGAACGGCGTGTCGGCCTCGACCACGAAGTCGATCCGGTCGCCGGGGATGTCGACCCGCGGCACCGTCTCGACGATCTGGTTCACCTGCGCGATCACCACGCCGTTCTTGAACGCGGTGGCCTCGACCACCGTCGGCGTGTCCTCGGTGTTGGGGCCGGTATAGAGGTTGCCGGCCCGATCGGCCGAGACGCCGGCGATCAGCGCGACGTTCGGCGTGAGGTCGATGAAGTAGCGCGCGAACAGCTCGAGGTAGGTGTGCACCGCCCCGAGCTCGATCTGCCCGCCGTAGAGCATCTTGGCGATGCGGGCGCCCTGCGGGCCGGAATACGAGTAGTCGAGGCGCTTGGCGATGCCGGTCTCGAACACGTCGAGATGCTCCGGCAGCACGATGCCGGACTGGACCATGTGCAGGCCGTGCACCTTGTCCGGGTCGCAGGCGCTCAGCCCGCGCGCCAGGCAGTCGGCCTGCTTCTGGTTGTCGCCTTCGAGGCAGACCCGGTCGCCCGGGCGCAGGACGGCTTCGAGCAGGTCGACCACGTCGGCGGCCGCGACGACCTTGCCGTCGGCGTGGGCGCGGCCGGCCGCGATCCGCGCATCCCGCGCCGTCCTCTGCCTGCGCCAGTCCGTCATCCCGATCCCCAAACCGTCGATCCGCCCGCACGCTGTCGGCATGCGATCGCGGATCAGACACAGCAATTCGTATGCGAGTGATCCGTTCGATCACATGATCGTATACCAGCTTGCCGATCTGTCAATATTTTGCATACTCAGTGGCAACGAAGACGAATCACGAAATCGGGACGGATACGCCGGATGCCCCGTGCCATTGCGCCTCCTCGACCATCGCCCGGCCCGATCGGGAGTGCCCCGCACTGGAGGCTGCGGCCATGATCATCGCCGGCGTCGCGCTGCTCGCCGCCTGCACGCTGATCGGCGTGTATCTCGGCGATCTCCTCGGGATCGCACTCGGCGTGAAGGCCAATGTCGGCGGGGTCGGCATCGCCATGATCCTGCTGATCGCCGCCCGCGTCTGGCTGATGCGCCACGGCCGCTTGAGCAAGAACGTCAAGTTCGGCGTCGAGTTCTGGGGCGGCATGTACATTCCCATCGTCGTCGCGATGGCCGCCCAGCAGAACGTCGTCGCCGCGGTGAGCGGCGGCCCGATCGTGATCATCGCCGCCTTCGGCTCCCTGGCGATCTGCTTCGCCGCGGTGGCGCTGCTCAGCCGCATCGGCGGCCGCGACCCGGGCGGTCCGGAGGTCGAGCACGGCGGCGCCGTCATCGGCGGCGAACCCGAGGCAGCGCGGGCCGACGCCGCGGCGATCCCGGCGGGGCGGACGCGATGAGCGGCCTGTGGCAAGGCCTCGAGCACGTCTTCGTCGAGCAGAGCCTGGTTGCGGCCTTCGCCGTCGTCGGGGCGCTGATCCTGGTCTCGAACGTCGCCGCGCGGCGGCTCACCAACGGGCGGGTGCACGGCTCGGCCATCGCCATCGTGCTCGGCCTGGTGCTCGCCTATTTCGGCGGCGTGCTCACCGGCGGCAAGAAGGGCCTGGCCGACATCCCGGCGCTGGCCGGGATCGGGCTGATGGGCGGGGCCATGCTGCGCGATTTCGCCATCGTCGCCACCGCCTTCGAGGTCGACGTGATCGAGGCGCGCCGGGCCGGCCTCGTCGGCGTGCTGGCGCTGGCGCTCGGCACGCTGCTGCCCTTCCTCGTCGGCACGCTGACCGCGGTCGCCTTCGGCTACCACGACGCGGTCTCGATCACGACGATCGGCGCGGGCGCGATCACCTACATCGTCGGCCCGGTCACCGGCGCGGCGCTCGGCGCCGACTCGACGGTGATGGCGCTCTCGATCGCCACCGGCGTGACCAAGGCGGTGGGCGTGATGGTCGGCACGCCCCTCGTCGCCAAGCTGATCGGCCTCGACAACCCGCGCTCGGCCATGGCCTATGGCGGGCTGATGGGCACGGTCAGCGGGGTGGCCGGCGGCCTGGCCGCCACCGATCCCAAGCTCGTGCCCTACGGCGCGCTGACCGCGACCTTCCACACCGGCATCGGCTGCCTCGTCGGCCCGTCGGTGCTGTTCCTGACGGTGCGGGCGATCGTCGGCTGAGCCCGGCTTCGCGGGGCGGGAGAGCCATGGACGCGGGCCACGAGACCGAGGAGCGGGCGCTGATCTCCGATCGCATCCGCGACGCGCTCACGGATGCGATCGCGGCGGGCGAGCTCGCCGCCGGCACGACCCTGGACGAGCAGACGCTGGCCGACCGCTTCGGCGCCTCGCGCACCCCCGTGCGGGAGGCCCTGCGCCAGCTCGCCTTCGGCGGCCTCGTGGAGCAGCGCCCGCGCCGCGGCATGGTCGTCGCCCGGATGACGCCCGAGCGGATCATGGACATGTTCGAGGCCACCGCCGAGATCGAGGCTTTGTGCGTGCGGCTCGCCACCCACCGCATGCGCCCGCTCGAGCTCAGCGCCCTGATGGAGCTGCACCGGCGCTCGGGCGCGGCGGTCGAGGGCGGCGACCTCGACGCCTACGACGGCCTGAACCGCCAGTTCCACGAAGGGCTCTACGCGGCCACCCACAACGGGTTCCTGGCCGAGCAGGCGCTGGCGATCCGCACCCGGCTCTCGGCCTTCCGCCGCACGCAGCTGCGCCAGGGCGACCGCATCCGCCGCTCCCACGCCGAGCACGGCGCGATCCTGGCCGCGATCGCCGAGGGCGACGGCGAGGCGGCGGCACGGCGCATGCGGGCGCACATGCTCAACGCGGCCGGGGCGCTCGGGCGCTACATCGCCGAGCATCACGCCGACTGATCCTCCCGGAGCGCAAAGGCGCGCCCGCCCGGCTCAGCCGGGCGGCGGCCCGTCGCTCATCCGGCGGAGGTGGTCCAGAAGCTCCCGACGCTGCCCGGGCTGATCGAGGGTGGCCCACAGGCGCAGCAGGGTGAGGCTCTCGGCGATCCGATCCCCTTCGTCGAGCGTGGCGAAGAACGCCGTCGTCGGAATGCCGAGCGCCGCCGCCAGCTCGTCGAGCACCGGGTTGCGCAGGTGCGCCGTCCCCTCGTCCGTCGCCACGTCGTCCCCCTCGCTGCCCCGTTCCGCCCCCCATGAGCGAGCCGTCCGCCGTCGCCCGAGCCGCCGCAGCTTCGGTGGAAACCGGCCGAAGCGGCAAGGCGCGGCGGCCGCCGCCTCGCCCGGCCCGGCTCAGCCCTCCTTGAAGCCGTATTCCGGCACGCCGTCCTCGCTGCCGTAATACTTGTACGGCAGGAACTTGCCGGACATGCCGAGCTTCACGCGGTCGCCCTTGTTGTTGGCCTCGCGCTCCATGGTCATGTTGAAGTCGATCGCCGACATGATGCCGTCGCCGAACTCCTCCTGGATCAGTTCCTTGAAGGTGGTGCCGTAGACCATCACCAGCTCGTAGAAGCGGTAGATCAGCGGATCGGTCGGCGGCATCGACGGGATCGAGCCGCGATAGGGCGCCTCGTTGAGCATCCGCTCCTCGGATTCGGTGAGCCCGAACAGCGCGGCGGCCTTGGCGGCCTGCGCCTTCGGCAGCTTCATCTGGCCCATGCAGGCGGCGGTGATCAGGATCGGCGAGAGCCCGCCGATCTCGTCCTGGATGTACTTCCAGGTCCAGCCCTTGTCGCGCTTGATGTCGAGGAGCTTCTCGGTGAGGTCTTCGCGCTTCATGGTCGGCACTCCGGCAGGTTGTGAGATCGGTCGCGCCCCACCGCGTAGTGTGCCGGCGGGGCGCGCTCGAGCGAGGATTGCGCAAGCGATGTGCCAGCTGGGTCGTTGCGAAGAACCGCCGAGGGAACAGCGACTTGGCCTGAGGATCATCAGCTACGAGATCTCGTGCCCGACGAGATCTCGTGGTATGACCACGAAGTCTCGTAGCGAGACAGGTGCGTCGGAGCCGACATGATCGAGGATTTCGGGCCGGTCTTCGAGCAGCACCGGGAGGCGATGCTGGTGCTGGAGCCCGAGGCCGACCGGATCGTCGATGCCAACCCGGCCGCGGCGCGCCTGCTCGGCTACGACCGCGCGGCGCTCCGCAGGATCACGGCGAGCGCGCTGCATCCGGGCCAGCGGCCCGCGCTGGTGGTGTTCACGCAGGGCGCCTTCGCCAAGGGGCAATGGTGGTCGCGGACGCTGGAGCCGCGCCACGCGGACGGCCGCGGGCTGCGCCTCGAATACGCCGCGAGCCCGCTCGCGGGCGACCCGCCGCGGCTTCTCCTGACGCTCTCCGATCTCGAGGCGCGCCGTCGGCGGGCGGTCGACGGGCAGGCCGACGACCACATGCGCGCCGGCATCGCCGAGTGGCAGCGGATGGAGCGCATCTTCCGCGACATCGAGCGCGGGAACCAGCTGATCCTGCGGGCCGCCGGCGAGGGCATCTACGGCGTCAACGCCGATGGGGCGACCACCTTCGTCAACCCGGCCGCCGAGCGCATGCTCGGCTGGCGGGCCGCCGACCTCGTCGGCAAGGACATGCACGCCACCGTGCACCACACCCGCTCCGACGGCGCGCATTACCCGCACCGCGACTGCCCGATCTACGCGGCCTTCCGCGACGGCGCGGTGCGCCAGGTCGACGACGAGGTGTTCTGGCGGCGCGACGGCACCGCGTTCCCGGTGGCGTACACCTCGACGCCGATCCGGGATCGCGGGCGTCTGCTCGGCGCCGTCATCGTGTTCCGCGACATCAGCCAGCGGCGCGAGGCCGAGGAACGGCTGCGCAGCGCGCTCGCCGAGGTCGATTCCCTGCGCGAGCGGCTGGAGTTGGAGAACGCCTACCTGAAGGAGGAAATCCGGCTGGAGCGCCACCACCAGGGCATCATCGGCCGTTCCCCCGCCATCGTGGCGACGTTGCGCCAGATCGACCTCGTGGCTGGCACCGACGCCACCGTGCTGATCACCGGCGAGTCCGGCACCGGCAAGGAGCTGATCGCCCGCGCGATCCACGAGGCCAGCCGGCGGCGCGACCGGCCGATGATCCGCGTGAACTGCGCCGCGGTGCCGCGCGAGCTGTTCGAGAGCGAGTTCTTCGGCCATGCCCGCGGCGCGTTCACCGGTGCGCTGCGCGATCGCGTCGGGCGCTTCGAGCTCGCCGACGGCGGCACGCTGTTCCTCGACGAGGTCGGCGAGATCCCGCTCGATCTCCAGGGCAAGCTGCTGCGGGTGCTGCAGGAGCGCTCGTTCGAGCGCGTCGGCGAGGAGCGCACGCGCGCCGTCGACATCCGCCTCGTCGCCGCCACCAACCGCGACCTGCGGGAGGAGGTGCGCCGCGGCCGGTTCCGCGAGGACCTGTACTTCCGCCTCAACGTCTTCCCGCTGGCCGCGAGCCCGCTCCGCGAGCGCCCCGAGGACATCGCGCCGATCGCCCAGCACGTCCTGACGGGGGCCGCACGCCGCCTGAACATCCCCGAGCCGCGGCTGACCGAGGGCGACGTGCGCCGGCTCGCCCGCTACGCCTGGCCCGGCAACGTGCGCGAGCTGGAGAACGTGATCGAGCGCGCCGCCATCCTCGCCGTCCGCGGCCGCCTGCGCTTCGACCTGCCCGAATCCGAACGGCGCGAATCCGAACGGCCCGATCCCGCGGGCCCCGTCGACGCGACGCTGCCGGCGCTTCCCGCCGACCGGCCGCCGACGGAGGCCGACCGCCGCGCCCGCGACCGCGCCGAGATCGCCGCCGCCCTTTCGCTCACCGGCGGCAAGGTGTTCGGCCCTGGCGGCGCCGCCGAGCTCATGGGGCTGCGCCCGACGACGTTGGCCTCGCGCATCAAGGCGATGGGGATCGAGAAGACCCGTTAACCGCCGGGCAACCGCGCGGGCGTCCAGTGACCGGCTCGCGCGCTCGACGCGGGCGCGCTCCGCGAGGAAGACCCGATGCCGACTTCCGCTCCCGCGTCGGGCTCCGTCCTTCCCGCGATGCCGGGCGATGCCGCCCTCCTTGCCGCCGCCCGCGCCTGGGGCCTCAGCCTCGCGGCCGAGCGGCGGTTGTCCGCCAACACGGTGGAGGCCTACGAGCGCGACCTGCGCCAGTTCCTCGCCCATCTCGACGCCCGCACCGGCACGCCGACGATCCCCGCGATCGTCGCGCTGAAGCCGCGCGACGTCCGCGCCTTCATGGCCGCGCGGCGGGCCGACGAGGTCGGCGGCCGCTCGCTGATGCGGGCCCTGGCCGGCCTGCGCTCCTTCGCCAAGCACCTCGAGCGCGAGGGTCACGGCACCGTGGCGGCGCTCGGCGCCGTGCGCTCGCCCAAGGTGGAGCGGCGCCTGCCGCGTCCGCTGCCGGTGGCGGCTGCCCGCGCCCTCACCGACGTGTCGCTGCGCGCCGACGAGGACCGCGACCCTTGGATCCTGCTGCGCGACGCGGCGGTGCTCGCGCTGCTGTACGGCGCGGGCCTGCGCATCTCGGAGGCGCTGGGGCTGGCGCGGCGCGATGCCCCGGTGCCCGGCATCGACGCGGTGACGGTGCTGGGCAAGGGCGCGAAGCAGCGGATGGTCCCGGTGCTGCCGGTGGTGGCCGAGGCGGTCGCCGCCTACCTCGCCGCCTGCCCGCACCCGCTGCCGCCGGAGGGCCCGCTCTTCGTCGGCGCCCGCGGCGGCCCGCTCTCACCGCGGATCATCCAGTACGTCGTCGCCCGCGCCCGCGGCGCTCTCGGGCTGCCCGACAGCGCCACGCCGCACGCCCTGCGGCACTCCTTCGCGACGCATCTCCTGGCGCGGCAGGGCGAGCTGCGCGCGATCCAGGAGCTGCTCGGCCACGCCTCGCTCTCGACGACGCAGCTCTACACCAAGGTCGACGCGGCCCGCCTGATGAGCGCCTTCGACGCCACCCATCCGCGCGCCGGCCGTGCCGTGCCGACGGAGGCGTGACACGCGACGTGCATTGAGATGACACGTTGACACACTAGACAGAGCAAATAGCCGGTTCGGCCAGCCATTAAGCTTGCCGAGAGATTTGAGCGCTATTTCTCTTGTCATAGGATCGGACTGGACAGGAACCATGGCGGGCGAACACGCCGATATCGGAAGCGCGGTCCGGCCCCCGCAAGCCGGCACCGTCCTCATCGCCGATCGCGACGCGGGACGCCGGGCCGAACTCGCCACGGTGGTATCGCACTTCGATCCCAGGGCCGTGATCGTGCAAACGGCCTCGGGCGAGGCGCTGATCGATCTCGCCCTCGCGCACAAGCCGGCCCTGGCCTTCGTCGGCCTCCAGCTCGAAGGCGTGAGCGGCCCGGAGGCGGTGGCGGTGGCGCGCAAGCGCGGCGCCACCCTGCCCTGCCTCGTGCTGATCGCCGCCCGCGTCTTCGCGCAGTGGCAGGAACTCGCGGTCTCGCTCGGCGCCTACGAGGTGCTGAAGGTGCCCCTCGACACCGCCCACATCGAGAGTCTGCTGCACGCCGACACCCGGCGCCGGCAGCCGACGCGCATCCTGCTCGCCTCCTCGTCGGACGCGGCGCGCGCGGCGATCGGGCGGGTGCTGGCGCGCAGCGGCTTCGCCCTCGAGATCGACGAGACGGATTGCGGCCGGCACGCCCTGAAGCTCCTGAAGACCGACGCCTACCCGCTCGCCTTCGTCGACGTGAAGCTCAACGGGACCGACGGCCTCGAGCTCGCCTGCCAGGTTCAGACCCTGAACCTGACGACGCGCCTCACGATGCTGACCAGCGGCGATCCCGAGCCGATCGCCCAGGCCGCCCGCTACTTCGGCGCCACCTTCGTCCTGAAGATGCCGTTCCACGCCCGCGACATCGACCTCACGCTCCACCACGCGCTCGGTCTGCGGCGGCCGTACCTGCTGAACGCGATCACCGCGCCGCCGGCCCCGACCGCCCTCCTGCGCATCGCCGCCCTCGCCCCGGCCCGCCGCTCGGCCTGAGCGACGGGCGCGGCCGCGTCCTCAGACGTGGATCGCGCGCTTCCCGACCGCGAGCGCGGCCTCCTTCACCGCTTCCGTCAGGGTCGGGTGGGCGTGGCAGGTGCGGGCGATGTCCTCGGCCGACGCCCCGAACTCCATCGCCACCGCCACCTCGGCGATGAGGTTGCCGGCATCGGCGCCGACGATGTGGACGCCGAGCACCCGGTCGCTCGCGGCATCGGCCAGCACCTTCACGAAGCCCTCGGTGGTGCCGTTGGCCTTGGCCCGGCCGTTGGCGGTGAAGGGGAACTTGCCCGCGTTGTAGGCGATGCCGTCCTTCTTCAGCTCCTCCTCGGTCTTCCCGACCGAGGCGACCTCCGGATAGGTGTAGACCACGTTCGGGATCACCGCGTAGTTCACGTGGCCGGACTGGCCGGCCAGGATCTCGGCCACCGCGACGCCCTCGTCCTCGGCCTTGTGCGCGAGCATCGGCCCGGCGATCACGTCGCCGATCGCGTAGATGCCGGTGACGTTGGTGGCGTAGTGGCTGTCGGTCTGGATCCGGCCCTTGTTGTCGAGCCCGACGCCGACGCCCTCGAGGCCGAGCCCCTCGGTGTAGGGCACCCGCCCGATCGCCACGAGCACCACGTCGGCCTGAAGCGTCTCGGATTCGCCGCCCGCCGCCGGCTCGACGGTGACGGTCGCGCCGCCCGCGCCGGTCGCCACGCCGGTGACCTTGGTCGAGAGCTTGAAGGCGATGCCCTGCTTGGACATGATCCGCTGGAACTGCTTGCCGACCTCGCCGTCCATCCCCGGCAGCACCCGGTCGAGATACTCGACCACGGTGACCTCGGCCCCGAGCCGGCGCCAGACCGAGCCGAGCTCGAGGCCGATCACGCCCGCGCCGATCACCAAGAGCTTCTTCGGCACCGCCGCGAGCTCGAGCGCACCCGTAGAGGAGACCACGGTCTTCTCGTCGATCTCGACGCCGGGCAGGCGCGTCACGTCCGAGCCGGTGGCGATGACGATGTTCTTGGTCTCCAGCATCTGGTTTCCGCCGTCCTCCGACGTGACCTCGACGCGGCCGGCGCCGGCGATCCTGCCGGTGCCGCGGATGGTGTCGACCTTGTTCTTCTTCAGCAGGAACTCGACGCCCTTGGTGTTGCCGTCGACGCCGCTCTGCTTGAACCCCTGCATCTTGGCGAGGTCGAGCTTCGGCGTGCCGACCTCGATGCCGAGATCGGGGAAGTGCTTGGTCGCCTCCTCGAACGCCTCGGAGGCGTGCAGCAGCGCCTTCGACGGGATGCAGCCGACGTTCAGGCAGGTGCCGCCATGGGTCGCGCGCTTCTCGACGACGGCGGTGCGCAGGCCCAGCTGCGCGGCGCGGATGGCGCAGACATAGCCGCCGGGGCCGGTGCCGATGACGACGAGATCGTAGGTGCTCATGGTTCTGTTCGTTCCTGCATGCGCGTGCGGCGACCGCCGTGGCGGGTCGCCGCCGGATTCATTCGTTGCCGGGGATCACCGACCGCCCGAGACGTCGAGGATGGCGCCGGTGGTGTAGGCCGCCTCGTCGGAGAGCAGCCAGAGCACCGGGGCGGCGACTTCGTCGGCGGTGCCGGCGCGCCTCATCGGCACGCCCGGTCCCATCGCCGCCACCTTGTCGGGCGTGCCGCCGCTGGCATGGATCTCGGTGTCGATGATGCCGGGCGCCACGGCGTTCACCCGGATGCCGGCATCGGCCACCTCGCGGGCGAGGCCGATCGTGAAGCTGTCGATCGCTCCCTTCGAGGCGGCGTAGTCGACGAACTGCCCGGCCCCGCCGAGGCGCGCCGCGATCGACGAGACGTTGACGACGGCCCCGCCCCGGCCGCCCTGCTTCGTCGACATCCGCCGCACCGCCTCGCGGGCGCAGAGGAACGAGCCGACGACGTTGGTCGCCATCATCCGGTGGAGCCGGGCGGCGCTCATCTCGGACACGGGCGCGGAGAGATCGACCACCCCGGCATTGTTGACCAGCGCGGTGACGGTGCCGAGACGGTCGGCCGCCGCGAACAGGGCGATCACGTCGGCCTCCTCCGCCACGTCGCAGCGCACCGCGACGGCCTGGCCGCCCTCGGCTTCGATCGCCGCGACCACCGTCGCGGCCGCGGCCGCGTCGGAGACGTAGCTCAGGCAGACGCGATAGCCGCGCCGCGCCGCGAGCAGGGATACCGCACGGCCGATGCCGCGGCCGCCGCCGGTGACGACCGCGACGGCATCGGGGGTGAGCATCGCGCCGGCCTTACAGATCCAGGACGAGCCGCGCCGGATCCTCCAGCGCCTCCTTCACCCGCACCAGGAAGGTCACGGCCTCCTTCCCGTCGACGATGCGGTGATCGTAGGAGAGGGCGAGATACATCATCGGCCGCGCCTCGATCTTGCCGTTGCGGACCACCGGGCGCTCCTCGATGCGGTGCATCCCGAGGATGCCCGATTGCGGCGCGTTGAGGATCGGGGTCGACATCAGCGAGCCGTAGATGCCGCCGTTGGTGATGGTGAAGGTGCCGCCCTGCATCTCGTCGATCGAGAGCTTGCCGTCCCGGGCCTTGCGGCCGAAGCCCGAGATCGTCTTCTCGATGCCGGCGATTGAGAGGTCGTCGGCGTTGCGCACCACCGGCACGACGAGACCCTTGTCGGTCCCGACGGCGATGCCGATGTGATAGTAGTTCTTGTAGACGAGATCCTGCCCGTCGATCTCGGCGTTGACCGCCGGCACGTCCTTGAGCGCCCCGATCACCGCCTTGGTGAAGAAGCCCATGAAGCCGAGCTTCGTGCCGTGCTTCTTCTCGAAGATGTCCTTGTACTGCGCGCGCAGCGCCATCACCGCGCCCATGTCCACGTCGTTGAACGTGGTGAGCATCGCGGCGGTGTCCTGCGCGTCCTTGAGGCGGCGAGCGATGGTCTGGCGCAGCTTGGTCATCCGCACCCGCTCCTCGCGGGCGGCGTCGTCCGGCTTCGAGGCCGGGCGCGGCGGCGTCGGGCGCGCCTCCTTGGCCGGGGCGGGAGCCGCCTGCGCGGGCCCCTTCGCGATCGCGCCGAGCATGTCGCCCTTGGTCACGCGGCCGTCCTTGCCGCTGCCGTTGACGCTCGACGGGTCGATGCCCGATTCCCGCGACAGCTTGCCGACCGCCGGGCCGTTGTCGTCGGAGGGGCGGGCGGCCGGGGGCGCCGCGTCGCCGTGGTTGCCGTAGCCGGCGGCCGATTCCTTGGCCGGGGCCTCCTCGACCGCCTTGGCGTCGGGGGCGGACGCCTTCGGCGCCTCGCTGCGGCTCTCGGACTTGGCCTCGGCCTCCTTCTTCGGCGCGGCCTCCTTGGGCGCGGGCTTGGCGCCGCCGCCGCTCGCCTCGACGATCGAGCCGAGCAGCGCGCCCGGCTCCACCGTCTCGCCGTCCTTGACCAGGATCTCGCCGAGCTCGCCGGCGGCGGGGGCGTTGACCTCGAGGGTCACCTTGTCGGTCTCGAGCTCGACCAGGGGCTCGTCGGCCGCGACCGTGTCGCCCGGCTTCTTGAACCAGCGGCCGATGGTGGCCTCGCTGACGGATTCGCCGAGCGTCGGGACGAGGATGTCGGTTGCCATTGTGTCAGCTCATGCCGGATCGGTTGGGCCGTACCGGACGGCCGGGCAGGGTGAGCGGCGGCCCCGGAGAGCCGCCGCCATAGGTGAGGACATTCAGACCGCGAGGGCCTCGTTGAGGAAGGCCTGCAGCTGGGCCTGGTGCTTCGACATCTGCCCCACGGCGGTCGAGGCCGAGGCCGGGCGGCCGACGTAGCGGGCGCGCTTCACCGCGGAGCCGGCCTGGCCGAGCACCCATTCGAGGTAGGGCTCGACGAAGGCCCAGGCGCCCATGTTCTTGGGCTCCTCCTGGCACCACACCACCTCGGCATTGCGGAAGCGGCCCATCTCGTTGGCCAGCGCCTTGAGCGGGAACGGGTAGAGCTGCTCGACGCGCAGCAGGTAGACGTCGTTGACGCCGCGCTTCTCGCGCTCCTCGAACAGGTCGTAGTAGACCTTGCCCGAGCACAGCACGACGCGGCGGACCTTGTCGTCGCGGACGAGCTTGACCCCGCTCTCGTCGTGCTCGGCGTCGTCCCACAGGATGCGGTGGAAGCTCGAACCCTCGGCGATCATCTCGATCGTCGACACCGCCCGCTTGTGGCGCAGCAGCGACTTCGGCGTCATCAGGATCAGCGGCTTGCGGAAGTCGCGCTTCAGCTGCCGGCGCAGGATGTGGAAGTAGTTCGCCGGCGTCGAGCAGTTGGCGACCTGCATGTTGTCCTCGGCGCAGCTTTGGAGGTAGCGCTCCAGGCGGGCGGAGGAGTGCTCCGGCCCCTGCCCCTCGTAGCCGTGGGGCAGCAGCATCACGAGGCCGGACATGCGCAGCCACTTGCGCTCGCCGGACGCGATGAACTGGTCGATCACCACCTGCGCGCCGTTGGCGAAGTCGCCGAACTGCGCCTCCCACAGCACGAGCGCGTTCGGCTCGGCCGCCGAGTAGCCGTACTCGAAGCCGAGCACCGCCTCCTCGGACAGCATCGAGTTGATCACCTCCAGCGGCGCCTGGCCCTCGCGGATGGCGTTGAGGGGCGTGAAGCGCTGCTCGTTCTCCTGGTCGATCACCACGGCGTGGCGCTGCGAGAAGGTGCCGCGCTCGACGTCCTGGCCCGAGAGCCGGACGCGGTTGCCGTCGAGCATGGTCGCCCCGAAGGCCAGGGCCTCGGCGGTCGCCCAGTCGATGCCGACGCCGGTCTCCACCGCCTTGGCGCGGTTGTCCATGAAGCGCTGGATCGTGCGGTGCAGGTGGAAGCCGGGGGGCGCCTGGGTGATCTTCTGCGCGATCTCGCGCAGGGTCTCGACCGGCACGCCGGTGCGGCCGCGGCGCGGATCGTCCACGTCCTCGTGCACGGCCTTGAAGCCGGACCAGCGCCCGTCGAGCCAGTCGGCCTTGTTGGCCTTGTAGGTGCCGGCGACCTCGAGCTCGGCGTCGAGCATCGCCCGGAACTCGGCCTTTCGGGCGTCGTAGGCCTCCTGGCTCAGGGTGCCGTTCTCGATCAGCTTGCGCGCGTAGCTCTCCAGCACCGAGGTGTGCTTGCGGATGCGCTGGTACATCTTCGGCTGGGTGAAGGCCGGCTCGTCGCCCTCGTTGTGGCCGAAGCGGCGGTAGCACAGCATGTCGATCACGACCGGCTTGCCGAACTTCTGGCGGTACTCGACCGCGACCTTGGTGGCGAAGGTCACCGCCTCCGGGTCGTCGCCGTTGCAATGGAAGATCGGCGCCTCGACCATCTTCGCCACGTCGGACGGGTACGGCGAGGAGCGCGAGAAGCGCGGATCGGTGGTGAAGCCGATCTGGTTGTTGATGATGAAGTGGATCGAGCCGCCGGTGCGGTGGCCCTTCAGGCCCGACAGCCCGAGGCACTCGGCGACCACGCCCTGGCCGGCGAAGGCCGCGTCGCCGTGGATCAGGAGCGGCATCACGCTGGCGCGCACGACGTTCGGCTTGGCGCGCTGGTCCTGCTTGGCGCGAACCTTTCCGAGCACCACGGGATCGACGATCTCGAGGTGCGACGGGTTGGCGGTGAGCGACAGGTGGACGTTGTTGCCGTCGAAGGCGCGGTCGGACGAGGCACCGAGATGGTACTTCACGTCGCCCGAGCCCTCGACCTCGGCCGGCGAGGCCGAGCCGCCCTTGAACTCGTTGAACACCGCACGGAACGGCTTTGCCATCACGTTGGTGAGCACGTTGAGGCGCCCACGGTGGGCCATGCCGAGCACGATCTCGCGCACGCCGAGCGCGCCGCCGCGCTTGATGATCTGCTCGAGCGCCGGGATCATCGCCTCCGAGCCGTCGAGGCCGAAGCGCTTGGTGCCGGTGTACTTGAGGTCGAGGAACTTCTCGAAGCCCTCGGCCTCGATCAGCTTGTTGAGGATCGCGCGGCGCCCTTCGGGGGTGAACGAGATCTCCTTGTCCTTGCCCTCGATGCGCTCCTGCAGCCACGCCTTCTCCTCGGGATCGGAGATGTGCATGAACTCGACGCCGAGGGTCTGGCAGTAGGTCCGCTCCAGGATCGCGACGATCTCGCGGATCGTGGCGAATTCCAGCCCGAGCACGTTGTCGAGGAAGATCGGCCGGTCCCAGTCGGATTCGAGGAAGCCGTAATGCTGCGGATGCAGCTCCTCGTGGTCGCCGCGGGGGGCCAGCCCGAGCGGGTCGAGCTTGGCGTGCAGGTGGCCGCGCATGCGGTACGAGCGGATCAGCATGATCGCGCGAACCGAATCCTTGGTCGCCTGCTCGACCGAGACGCCGGTCTTGCCGGTGACGGCGAGGCCGTCGGCGGGCTTGCCGGGCCTCTGCTCGCCCTTCTCCGCGCCCTTGGCGAGGATCCTCTCGCCGACCGCCTTCTCCAGGGTCGCCCAGTTGCCGTCGAGCGCCGAGACGATCTCGCCGTTGGCCGGCACCGGCCAGTTCGGCTTGGTCCACGAGGCGCCGGCCGCGTTCTTCTCGACCAGGGTCTCGTCCTCGCCGAGCCCCTTGAAGAAGCTCTGCCACTCGGGGTCGACCGAAGCCGGGTTGCGGGCGTAGGCCGCCTGCAATTCCTCGATGTAGGCGGCGTTGCCGCCGTAGAGGAACGAGGTTTCCAGCAGCGCTTCGTTCACGTCCTGGCGTGCCATCGGCGGGTCATCCTGTCCTTCGGGCCCTCCGCCGGTGCGGATGAGCCGCGTCATCGCGCGGGAGGCGCCTCCGCGAGCGGAAGGCGCGGGCCGCGCTGCGATTCCTGTGGGCGCACGAAGCGGGCGCTCCGTCGCCCATCATATGGGCGTCACCGGCTTGCGTGCGCTGCAACACAGCCGCGCGCGGGTCATACGCGCGCGGCTGTCACTCGGTTTCAGCCCTTCAGGACCTCGACCAGCGTCGAGCCGAGGCGCGCCGGCGACGGCGAGACGCGGATCCCGGCGGCCTCCATCGCCGCGATCTTGTCCTCGGCGCCGCCCTTGCCGCCGGAGATGATCGCGCCGGCATGGCCCATGCGGCGGCCCGGAGGCGCGGTGCGGCCGGCGATGAAGCCGACCATCGGCTTCTTGCGGCCGCGCTTGGCCTCGTCGGCCAGGAACTGCGCCGCCTCCTCCTCGGCCGAGCCGCCGATCTCGCCGATCATCACGATCGACGTGGTCTTCTCGTCGGCGAGGAACATCTCGAGCATGTCGATGAACTCGGTGCCCTTCACCGGGTCGCCGCCGATGCCGACCGCGGTGGTCTGGCCGAGGCCGGCGGTCGAGGTCTGGAACACCGCCTCGTAGGTCAGCGTGCCGGAGCGCGAGACGATGCCGACCGAGCCCGGCTTGAAGATGTTCGCCGGCATGATGCCGATCTTCGATTCGCCGGCGGTGACGACGCCGGGGCAGTTCGGCCCGATGAGGCGCGACTTCGAGCCGATCAGCGCACGCTTGACCCGCACCATGTCGAGCACCGGGATGCCTTCCGTGATGCAGACGATCAGCGGCATCTCGGCCGCGATCGCCTCGCAGATCGCGTCGGCCGCGCCCGGCGGCGGCACGTAGACCACGGATGCGGTCGCGCCGGTGGCCTCGCGGGCCTCGCCGACCGTGTCGAAGACCGGCAGGTTGAGGTGCTTGGAGCCGCCTTTGCCGGGCGAGGTGCCGCCGACCATCTTGGTGCCGTAGGCCAGCGCCTGCTCGGAATGGAAGGTCCCGTTCT
Organism: Methylobacterium sp. E-041; assembly: GCF_022829665.1. Classification (NCBI taxonomy): domain Bacteria; kingdom Pseudomonadati; phylum Pseudomonadota; class Alphaproteobacteria; order Hyphomicrobiales; family Methylobacteriaceae; genus Methylobacterium; species Methylobacterium sp. E-041. The sequence goes on from NZ_JAKSYQ010000285.1 coordinate 181,634, forward strand.
TGCCGGTGAAGCCCTGGCAGATGACCTTGGTGTTCGCGTCGATGAGGATGGACATAACGCTTCAGCCCTTCTTCACGGCGGCGACGATCTTCTGCGCGGCGTCGTCGAGATCGTCGGCCGGGATCACGTTGAGCCCCGAGCCGCTGATGATCGCCTTGCCTTCCTCGACGTTGGTGCCCTCGAGGCGCACGACGAGCGGCACCTCCAGGCCCACCGTCTTCACCGCCGCGATCACGCCGCGGGCGATGACATCGCACTTCATGATCCCGCCGAAGATGTTGACGAGGATGCCCTTCACCTGCGGGTCGGCGGTGATGATCTTGAAGGCCGCGGTGACCTTCTCCTCGGTCGCGCCGCCGCCGACGTCGAGGAAGTTCGCCGGCTCCTCGCCGTAGAGCTTGATGATGTCGAGCGTCGCCATGGCGAGGCCGGCGCCGTTGACCATGCAGCCGATCGTGCCGTCGAGCGCGATGTAGGCGAGGTCGTACTTCGAGGCCTCGATCTCCTTGGCGTCCTCCTCGGTCTCGTCGCGGAGCGCGACGATGTCGGGGTGGCGGTAGAGCGCGTTCGAGTCGAACGAGATCTTGGCGTCGAGGCACTTGAGATGGCCGTCGCCGGTCAGCACCAGCGGGTTGATCTCGAGCATGCTCATGTCCTTGGCCGTGAAGGCCGCGTAGAGCTTGGCGGTGAGCTCGCCCGCTTCCTTCGCCTGCGGGCCGGCGAGCCCCAGCGCCTTGGCGACGGCGCGGCCGTGATGAGGCATGATGCCGGTGGCCGGGTCGACCGAGAAGGTGACGATCTTCTCGGGGGTGTCGTGGGCCACCGTCTCGATGTCCATGCCGCCCTCGGTCGAGACGACGAAGGCGACCTGCCCGGTCTCGCGGTCGACCAGCATCGACAGGTAGAACTCGGCGGCGATCTGTGCGCCTTCCTCGATGTAGAGCCGGTTGACCTGCTTGCCGGCCTCGCCGGTCTGGATCGTGACCAGCGTCTGGCCGAGCATCTCGCCGGCGAACTGCTTCACCTCGTCGATCGACTTGGTGACGCGCACGCCGCCCTTGGCGCCGGCCGGCGCGCCCTTGAAGGTGCCCTTGCCGCGCCCGCCCGCGTGGATCTGCGACTTCACCACCCAGACCGGGCCGCCGAGCTCGCGCGCGGCGGCTTCCGCCTCCTCGGGCCTGAAGATCGCGACGCCCTTGGAGACGGGCAGGCCGAACTCCTTCAGCACCGCCTTGGCTTGGTATTCATGGATGTTCATGTGCGCTCCGCAGGCGAATAGGGAGTGGCGAATTGCGAATAGCGAGCCGGGGCAGCAGAGAGCACGTGGCTCTGTCTTCGCTAGCCCCTATTCGCTATTCGCCCAATGTTTTTAGGCGAGCGCCGGGTTCACGCCCTTGCAGGCCTCGATCAGCGTGTTCACCGCGCCGACCGACTTCTCGAACATCGCCTTCTCGGCCGCGTCGAAGGTCACCTCGAGCACGCGCTCGACGCCGTTCTCGCCGATCACGACGGGCACGCCGACATACATGCCAGAGATGCCGTACTGGCCGTCGAGGTAGGCGGCGCAGGGCAGGACCCGCTTCTTGTCCTTGAGGTAGCTCTCGGCCATCGCGATGGCGGAGGCCGCCGGCGCGTAGAAGGCCGAGCCGGTCTTGAGCAGGTTGACGATCTCGCCGCCGCCCTTGCGGGTCCGCTCGACCATGGCGTCGAGCTTCTCCTGGGTGGTCCAGCCGAGCTTGACCAAGTCGGTCAGCGGCACGCCGGCGACCGTCGAGTAGCGGGTGAGCGGCACCATGTCGTCGCCGTGGCCGCCGAGCACGAAGGCGGTGACGTCCTCGACCGAGACCTTGAACTCCTCGGCCAGGAAGTGGCGGAAGCGGGCCGAGTCGAGCACGCCGGCCATGCCGACGACCTTGTTGGTCGGCAGGCCCGAGAACTTCTGCAGCGCCCAGACCATGGCGTCGAGCGGGTTGGTGATGCAGATCACGAACGCGTCCGGCGCGTTCTCCTTGATGCCGGTGCCGACGGCCTCCATGACCTTCAAGTTGATCCCGATCAGGTCGTCGCGGCTCATGCCGGGCTTGCGCGGCACGCCGGCGGTGACGATCACCACGTCGGCGCCCTTGATCGCCGAATAGTCGCTCGCACCCGAATACTTCGCGTCGAAGCCGTCGACCGGGGCCGATTCGGCGATGTCGAGCGCCTTGCCCTGCGGCACGCCGTCGACGATGTCGAACAGCACGACGTCGCCGAGTTCCTTCAGACCGGCGAGGTGCGCCAGCGTTCCGCCGATCTGGCCGGCGCCGATGAGCGCGATCTTGCTGCGTGCCATGTCCGAGACGTCTCCAGCTTAGCGTGAAAGGGTGAGGCGAGCGCGCCGACGACTCGGGGGTCGAAAGTCCGTCCGAGGCGCCGCCCGACGCGACCGGTTTTCCTGCGCGGCTGTGTGGCCGAAAAGCACCGCCCCATCAACCCGACGCAGATCGCCCAAGCAGGGTTCGGGCCAGGGCGGATGTGCGGCGCGCAAAACAAAGCCCTCGAAAAGCTAAGCTTTTCGAGGGCTTTAGGAGGATATTGCCAATTCGGGATCGGCGCTATGACAACTTTTTGAACCTGTCATTCCGCTCAGAGGATACCCGCGCGCAGCACCCGCTGGATCGCGTGAATCACCGCGCCGAAGCGGGCGTCGACCAGGTCGCGCGGCACCTCGGCGTCGTGCTGGATCGCCAGGGGATGGGTGAAGCGGTAGCTCGCATCGAAGATGTAGGCGATGGCGCGCTCGCGGTCGCGCGCCGAGAAGGTGCCGGTGGCCATCCCCTCCTCGATCACCCGCTCGACCAGGCTGCGCAGGCGGACCCGGTGGCGGCGGGCGATCGGCCTGGCGGCGACCGTGGCGTCGAGATGGACCGCGAACAGGTTCGGCTCGTCCTGGAGCGCGTCGCGCTGCAGGGCGGCGAGCGCGGTCAGCAGCCGCTCGATCTTGTCGTCGGCCGGGTCGGGCGCGTCGGCGATGCCGGCCAGGCGGGTCTCGATGTCCCGCAGCCAGCGGCCGGCGACGGCGTCGAGCAGGGCGTCCTTCGAGGGGAAGTAGCGGTAGACGTTGGCGTGCGTCATGCCGGCTTCGGCGGCGACGGCGACGACGGTGACCCGCTTGGGGCCGAGCCGGGCCAGGTGCTCGGTGGCGATCCCGAGCAGCCGCACGTCGGCGGAGATCGGCGCCACCCGGGATCGGGCGGCCGCGGGGGCGCGGGCCGGACGGTCCGCATCGGACGGGGACCGTCCCGTCGCCGTCGCTTTGGCGGCGGGCTCTTCGGAACGCGGCTCGGGATCCGGTTGAAGGAAGGGAAGCGGGAGGCGTGAGGACGAGAGGTGGTAAGGCGAGACGGACCCCCATCTGACCGAAAGAAGCGGGAACACGCTTCCGTTGACGTCGAGCCTCCCTCCGGGAGCCTATCGATCAGACGGTTTAGCGCCTGTCGAATGTCCTATGTTCACTTCTCTTTGAGAAGGCAACAAAATTTCCTTGAAAACCTGTGCGTCAGAAGCGGTTCTTCCATTCTCGCAGTGCAACAAAAACCGTTGCCGGGTCAGCAGCTTCGTCGAGTCCCACCGCCGTCTTCAGTGCCGGCAGGCCGCTTCGCAGGAACGGGTTGGTCGCCCGTTCCACCGCCATCGTAGAGGGAACCAGGAAGCGGCCGGAGGATTTTAGCTCTTCCGCTTCGCGCAGGCGGCCGTGCAGATCCGCGTTGCCGGGCTCTGCTGCGACCGCGAAGCGGGCGTTCGACAGCACGTAATTGTGCCCGCTGTACACTTGTGTCGCATCCGGCAGCGGCAGGAACCGCTCGAGCGACCGCCACAGGGTCTCGGGCGGGCTTTCCATCACCCGGCCGCAGCCGAGGGTGAACAGGGTGTCGCCGGAGAACACGATTCCCGGCTCGGCGAACCAGTAGGTGACGTGGTCGGCGCAATGCCCCGGCGTCTCCCACACCTCGGCCGAGAGGTCGCCGACCCGGACGGTGTCGCCCTCCGACACGGTGCGGTCCACGTCGGGGACCGCCGGGCCGGCCTTGGCCGGGGCGGTGACGCGGGCGCCGGTCGCGCGCTTGACCTCGGGGATGCCCGCGATGTGGTCGCCGTGGCGATGGGTGACCAGGATGTCGGTGAGCCGCCAGCCGGTCTGCGTCAGCATCGCCAGGACCGGCGCCGCCTCCGGCACGTCGATCGCCGCGCAGGCGCCGGTGGCGGGGTCGCGGATGAGCACGCCGATGTTGTCGCTGCGGCACAGGAAGGTGCGGATCTCGGGGGCCGTGGCCATGAACGCGTCTCCGGGCTCGCGGCCGGTCCGGCCGTATCGGGCGGGAACGGATGCGGAAACCGGGGGGTTCCCCGGCGCGTCGCCCTGCAAGTCGCCGCCTGCGCCTTGTCGCGGCGGGTGCCCGGCCCCATTGAATCGCCATCGGGCCGGGACGCCGGCCTTCCCCGACGCCGCTCCAGCTCCGACCCATGCGCCTCGACGTCACCGACCTGCGGGCCTTCTACGCCACGCCGCTGGGCGTCACGACGCACCGGATCGTCGCCCGCACCCTGCACGGCTTCCTCGGCTCGGTCTCCGGCCTGCGCGTGCTCGGGCTCGGCTACGCGGTGCCTTATCTGAGCCCGGTCCACTGCATCGCCGAGCGGACGCTGGCCTTCATGCCGGCGACGCAAGGGGTGGTGAACTGGCCCGGCGCCGGCCGCTCGTGCTCGGCGCTCGCCGACCCGACGATGATGCCGCTGCCGGATGCGGCGATCGACCGGGTGATCCTGGTGCATGCGCTCGAGGCGGTGGAGAGCCCGACGGAACTGCTCCGGGAGGTCTGGCGCACGCTGACGCCGGGGGGGCGGATGATCCTCGTCGTGCCGAACCGGCGCGGGGTCTGGGCGCGGCGCGACGCGACGCCGTTCGGGCACGGCCAGCCCTACAGCCGCTCGCAGCTGAGCCGGCTGATGCGCGACACGCTGTTCTCGCCGGAGGACTGGGCCGAGACGCTCTACATGCCGCCGCTGCGCTCGCGGGTGATGCTGCAGACCGCCGCCGCCTGGGAGCGGGTCGGGACGGGCCTCTCGCTCCCCTTCGCCGGCCTCCACGTGGTGCACGCCACCAAGCAGCTCTACCGGCCGATCACCGTGCAGCAGGTCCACCGCGCCCGCCGCCTCGCGCCCGCGCGGGTGCTCGTGCCGGCGCCCGCGCCGGGTTAAGCCCGACGCTTCGCACGCCGACGCCGGCGGCCCGGCCCAACCCCGTCTCGACGGAGATCGCGAAGACACCATGAGCGTCGAAGCGGCCATCCAGCAGTTCCTGCTCGCGCTCTCGAGCCTGTTCTCGATCGTCAACCCGCTCGGCGGGGCGCTGATCTTCGCGCAGGTGACGGCGGGGCACAGCCACGACGACCGGGTCTGGCTCGCCGGCCGGATCGGCGGATACGCGCTGCTGATCATGCTGGCGGCGCTGTGGGCCGGCGCGCCGATCCTCAACTTCTTCGGCGTGTCGCTCGGCGCGCTCCGCATCGCGGGCGGGCTCGTCGTCGGCGCCTCCGCCTGGGGGCTGCTGAACCGGCCGGAGGCCCGCGAGGCGCGCAAGCAGGCCGAGGTCTCCTCGACGACGGGACAAGGAGCGACCCAAGCGGCAGCGCAAGCCGGAAGCCAAGCGGCGGCGCCGACCGCGCCCCGAGCGGCGGCGGCCGCCGCTCCAGCCCAGCCGCCGGCGGATGGGCAGAGATCGGTCGATCCCCTGTCCGAGATCGCGTTCTTCCCGCTGACCCTGCCCTTCACCACCGGCCCGGGCACCATCGCGGTGGCGATCACCCTCGGCTCGAACCGTCCGGCCGTGATGGCCGACCGGCTCGGCTTCTACGTCGGCGTGTCGCTGGCCGCGCTCGGCGTCGCCGCGACGGTGGCGCTGATCTACGCCTCGGCCGACCGGGTGGTGAGCCTGCTCGGGCCGATCGGGGCGCGGGTACTCGGTCGGCTGTTCGCGTTCCTGCTGCTCTGCGTCGGCACCCAGATCACCATCAACGGGGTGATCGACGTGTTCGGGCCGCTGCTTGCCGCGCGCTGAGACGTCCGCGTCACCGCACGGCCTCGGCCCGCGCCAAACCCTCGATCCGGTCGAGCCAGCGCTCCAGGCGGGCCCGGTTGCCGCCGGCATCGAGCAACCCGATTTGCGGGCGGGCGTACAGGGCCAGGGTCGATCGGCCCTCGCCGGCGCCGAGAATCGCGACGGCGACCGTGTCGGGCAGCCGCAGCCATTCCGAGCGGACGACGTAGCGGTCCTCCTCGGCCCAGCGGGCCTGGAAGGCCAGCTCGGTGCGCGGCTCCTCGGCCGCCACCGCGGCGACGATGGCGCGCAGCCGCTCGCCCGGCACCGGCAGCACCGGCGGCACGCGATCCGAGACCGCGCGGCACTGGCCGGGCGGGCAGGCGAGCGCGTCGCCCGCGCTTCGCGAGACGGTCGGCAGGTCCACCGCGCCGCGGTCGGGCGCGCCGAACAGCAGCCACACGTCCTCGATGCCCCCGGGCTCCGGCCCGCGCGCCACCAGCACGGCGCCGGCGAGCGCGAGCCCGCCCAGAGCCAGCGCCATGCCCGCCCTCCCCCACCGCACACCGATCCTCCGCGCCTTCGACCCGTCCGAACACCGGACATGCGAAAGCGGCCCCCTCTCGGAGGCCGCCCGCCCGTCTTCCGCGTCGATCAGATCAGATCACGGGCGCCGAGAACAGCGCGCCGTACATCGCCGCATGGCCGACGTAGTAGAGCGTGAGGAAGCCGGTGAGCGCCACCGCGTAGTAGGCCGGGGCCAGCGCCACGTCGCGGCGGCGGACGGCGCTGCGGGCGTCGTCGGCGGCGATGCCGATCAGCACCACGATGATCCCGGAATGGCCGATCGCATCGACCTTGCCGAACTCGAACACGGCGGAGACGAAGATCGCGGCCAGGATGATCGCGGCGGTGCGGCGCACCAGGGGCGTCCAGATCAGGGCGAAGGCCAGGGTGAACTCGACGACGCCGGCGGCCTTCATGAACAGCTCGGGCGAGGCGCCGAAGGTCATCTCGGGCTTGGCGGCCAGGAGCGGCGCGGTCCATTCCGGGTAGGCCCACTTCTCGACCGAGGCCCACATCAGGGTGACGGCGGCGGCGGCGCGGACCACGTCGATGGGGCGGATGCCGTAGAGGGTGCGGTCGAGGCCGGTGAGGATCAGGTAGGCGGCGACGCCGAGGAAAACCGGGTAGTCGGCCAGATGGAACGCGCCGTAGCTCCAGGTCGCGTAGCCGAACAGCACAACGATGCCGGCGCCGGCCAGCGGCAGGGTGCGGTGCCAGATCAGGCAGGCCGCAAGCGCGAGCTGGAACCACGGGATCCAGGCCGCGTCGGTCTTGAGCTCGGGGGTGAGGATGATGCCGCCGAGCGTCCAGAGCGAGACGAAGAAGAAGCCCAGCGTCGCCCGCACCAGCAATTCGGTGTCGGTGCGCAGCCGCGCGGTGACCCGGTCCAGGGCGTTGAGCAGGGCGGTGCCGAGCGGGGTGCCCTCGGCGAGGCACCCGAACATCAGGCACAGGACCGACAGGCCGACGAGCCACTCGAAGTCGAGGCAGAGCACCTGCTCGAGGCCGCGGGGCTGGCCGGCGACGTCGTAGGCGCAGAACCACTTCACATGGGCGCTGGCCTCGCTGCTGGCGAGCAGGGTCGCGGGAAGGGCTAGGGCGCCGGCAAGAAACGGAGAAGAGCAACGCCACTCAAAGGTCCGCATCGAAGCCTCGTCACAACGGGTCAGAACAGTGCTTACCGATGCATTTAGAACTAAGCCGCCGGATTTTGCCAAGGGTTTGTTAACGTCCGTGTCGAAAAGGTTAACGCTGTGGGTGCCGGGTAAAATCGGCTGAAAGCGAATCCCGTCTAGGGCGCCGTGCCGGGCAACGCGCCATTCAGCATGGACGCGGATTCCCAGCTCTTCGGACGGCCGCGCAAGACTTCGCTCAGTGTTGGCCGGCGATCCTGGCGCGGCCGGAACCCGAGATCGCCGGCCGGACCAAGCGTGGGGGGATTGCGGATGATCGGCTTGGCAAGTCTCGCGAGCCTCGGTGCCGGGATCGGGCTGGCCGGCTTCGCGCCGCGTGCGGGCCTGCGCGCCGCCACCTTCGAATCCTGCGGCGGCGTGCTTCTGGTGACCGGCCTCGCCCTGCTCGGCGCTGGGCTGCCGCTGTTCCGCTAGGGCATTCCCGAGCCAGGTGGATCGAGGGGCGCGCGACGATGCTGCCGGCGACGCCGCCGCGGACGCATCCGGGGCCGCGCCCGCCGTCCGGCCCGGTTACGGCTTCGGCGCGTCGCCGGTCAGGTCCGCGAGGGCGCGGTCGTTCCCGGCCGGCGCGGTGAGCGTCTGCAGGAAGGCCAGCAGGTCGGCCTTCTCCGCGCTCGTGAGGTTCAGCGGGCGGATCTCCGGCGAGCGGCTCGGGCGTGCGATGCCGCCGCGGTCGTAGAGATCGATCACCGCCTCCAGCGTCGCGATCGATCCGTCGTGCATGTAGGCGCCGCGGCCGGCTACCTCGCGCAGGCCGGGGGTCTTGAAGGCGTAGCGCAGGGCCTCCGAGCTCGGCACGAAGCGCCCGCGTCCGAGATCCGCGCCGGTCGCCGTGCCGATGTCGTGGAACGAGCCGTCGGTGAAGGCCCAGCCGCCATGGCAGGCGGCGCAGTTCGCGCGGCCGTTGAACAGGTCGAAGCCGCGCTTGGCGGCGACCGGGATCGCCGTCTCGTCGCCCGCGATCCAGCGGTCGAACGGGCTCACGCCGGACACGATCAGGCGCTGGAAGGTGGCGAGCGCCGCCTCGATCCGGTCCTTGGTGACGCCGGGATCGGCGAAGGCCTCGGCGAAGGCGGCGGCATAGGCGGCATCCGCCGACAGGCGCGCCACCGCGTCGTCGGCGGGCAGGCCCATGTTGCCGGGCGCGCTGATCGGGACGAAGGCGACGCTCTCGAGGTCGCGGAACTTGCCGTCCCAGCCGAGGCGGCCCTCCTGCCAGGCGATGTTGAGCAGGCTCGGCGTCCGCAGGTCCATGTCGGAATCGTTGCGGGCCGGCGCGCGCTTGCGCCCGTCCGCCCAGGCGAGGTCGGGCAGGTGGCAGGTCACGCAGGCCCGGTCGCGGTCGGCCGACAGGATCGGATCGAAGAACAGCTTTCGGCCGAGTTCCGCCTTGGCCTGGGCGTAGGGATTGGTCTCCGGGAACGGGATCGCGGAAGGCGGGGCATAGGCCTCGCGCCCGGCGGCCCGCTGCGCCGCCGGTCCGCTCGCGGCCGGACCGCAAACCGCACCGAGCATCACAATTGCGGCGATACCGCCGCCGAGCTTCCATCGCATCGCAGAGCTCCCAAGGGGAGGGTCTACGATGCGATGTCTTGCAGATCCGTAAAGCCTTCGTTTCGATTATGGTCCTGCCCGAGAATTATATTCCCGAAACCTCAACGATAACTTGAACCTCAGCGAACATGCCGCGACGTCATGCACCCTCCCCGATCCGGGGCGGCGATCAGCGGGCGTCGAGGGCGGCGCGGGTGCGGGCGTCGGTGCCGACGTCGCCGGCGTCGTCCATGCCGAGGCTCTCGATCAGCCGCCCGCGCGCGCGGCTGACCCGGCTCTTGATCGTGCCGACGGCGACCCCGCAGATCTCGGCCGCCTCCTCGTAGGTGAAGCTCTGCGCGCCGACGAGAACCAGCGCCTCGCGCTGGGCCAGCGGCAGCAGGTTCAGCGCGCTCTGGAACGCGCGCATCTCCACGCGGACCTCCTGCTCGGGCAGGCTGGTCAGCCGCCCGGCATGGCCGCCGTCGGCATCCTCGATCTCGCGCTTGCGCTTGCGCTGCTCGGAATAGAACAGGTTGCGCAGGATCGTGAACAGCCACGCCGTGAGGTTGGTGCCGCGGCGGAAGCTCTCGGCCTTGGTCCAGGCCCGCATCAGCGTGTCCTGCACGAGGTCGTCGGTGCGGTCGAAATCGTAGGTCAGCGAGAAGGCGAAGGCGCGCAGCGCCGGGATCGCGCCGAGCAGGAGGTCGCGCATCTCGGCGTCGGCGCCGGCGGGCGTTCCGACGGGGGCACAGGCCTGGATCATCGCGCGGATTCCTTTTCCGACCGGGCGGCGAATTCCGCGACGAGCGCCTCGAACCGCTCGGGGATCGGCTGGGCGAGCAGGCCCGCATAGAGCACCCGCAGGCTGCGCCCGATCCGGCGCCGCGTCTCCGGATCGAGCCGCCGGTCGCCGCCGCGCGGCCGCCGCTCGGGCGTCGGCACGGCATCGCCGGCCACGCGCCCGATCGCGTCGTCGGCACCGCGTTCGTCGGAGATGTCGTGCATCGTCGGCCGTCCTGGCAAAGCGGGGCGACGCCTCGCGACCCGACCGCCTGCGAACGACCGGGCGCGGCCCTCAGGCCTCCGGTGCGTCGCGGACGCCAGGTCCGTCGCCGTGGCTACGGGTGCTAGGGCCGGGCGGTTTAATCAAGTCTGAAAAAGACATTCACCTAGAATTCATCACCATAGGCCGCGACATCATCTTATGGTCAAGCTGGCGACTTTGTCAATTTGTATGTTTTCGCAACCTTGATACATCTGGTTACATTCCAATGTTCGAAACCTGACGGTCTGGACTTCGGGCGGCGGCAGCCGGCGGCGCGCCGCGGCGTCCCGGCCGAGGGCGCGGATGCATCGTCGAAGCTCAGCGCGGCCCCTCTCCCGCTGAGGAGAGGGGGACCGCGTCCTCTTCGGCTCGCGAGAACGATGGGCGCCGTCCGTCAGAGCGCGATCGGAACGCTGACGGAGCCGTAGGCGGTGACGACGAGGCCGCAGACGAAGGCGCCGATCATCGCGTCGTCGAACAGCGTCATGGTCTCGATCCCGGTCCGCTTCCCGCTCAGCAACGGCTGCCGCCGCTGGTCTGGCCGTACTGCATCACCGGCCGGGTCTGCCGGTTGGCGTCGCCCTCGCTCGCCGAGCTCGGCACGCACCCGCCGGTGCGCGGCGTGCCGTCGACGCCGATCCCGACCGAACCCGTGGCCAGGTCGTCAGAGGGGGACGGCGGCGCGAAGCGGTCGACGGGGGCCTCGTAGCTGAACGCGCGCGCGGACGAGACGGGGGCGGAAACGTCGATGACGAGAGCGGCCGCGACGGCAACGAAACGCAACGTCATGAGGATAGAAGACGCCTTCCAGCAATACAGGCCGCCGGTTCGGCACGGTCTGATCTTGCGTCAAGCTTATATGGATCGCCCCTGACCCTCACGACGTGATGGGCTCCACGCGGCACGGCGGATGAAACGCTGGGCCGGATCGGGACGATCGCGTCACGACGATCCGGCGGGTGGCTTCGGGAGGGCGGATCCGGGCTTCGCGGGCTTGCCGGATCCGGCCTCCCTTCGATCGCGCGAGAACCGTGTCAGGGCTTGAAGTAGGGCCGTGCGACGACCGGCGACGCATCGCCGGGCCGGACGCGCGCGGCGTGCACGACGCGGCGGGCGCTCCGGGCGGGCCGCACCGCGCGCGGTGCCGCGAACCGCTCGTCGCGCATCTCGCCGAGGTAGTCCGAGCCGCCCGCCCCGAAGACGCCGCCCTGCACCACGCCGGCCGAGGGCGGGCGGCCCATGAAGAATTCCTCGGCCCCGCCGGCGAGCGCCGGCGCTGCGGCGAGGAGAAGGGCGACGGCGGAGAGGAAGGAGCGCATGCACGCAGTTTAGGGCCGCGCGCCTCCACGCCGCGTTAACGATGTCGCGAGAGCGGACGGACCGGCATCGCGCGGGGCGGCGGCGATCACGCGGCGGGGCTCAGGTCGCAGATGCGGACCTGCGCGCGCTCGGCCCCGCGCCAGCGGTCGCAGGCGAGTGTGCCGGCGACGTGGAACTCCGAGCCGATGCCCGCCAGGATCGCCTGCCCGAGCGGCGATTGCGCGCTGCGGAAGCTGATCGCGCCGACCGCCTGCCCGTCGCGGCTGCGCAGGCGCGCACGGACATGGCCGTGGCCGACGAGGCCGGCATCGACGATGCGGTGGCGCGGCAGGGCGAAGACCGGCTCCGGCGCCCCCTGCCCGAACGGGCCGGCGCGCTGGATCAGGCGGACGGTCTCGGCCGTGGCGCCGCCGGCGCTGACCGTGCCGTCGACGAGCAGCGCCTCGACCGCGCGCGCGTGCGCCACCGCGTCCGCCAGGTCCGCGGCGAGGAAGGCGGCAAAGCGCGTCAGGTCGGGGCCGGCGAGAGTCACGCCCGCGGCCATGGCGTGGCCGCCGCCCTTCGTCGCGAGACCCGCCGCGACGGCGGCGCGGACGGCGTGGCCGAGGTCGGCGCCGGCGATCGAGCGCCCCGAGCCGGTGGCCGTCCCGTCCGGCCGCAGGGCGAAGGCGAAGGCCGGCCGGCCGAAGCGCTCCTTGAGCCGCGCCGCGATCAGCCCGACGATGCCCGGATGCCATTCGGCGCTGCCCGCGACCAGCACCGGGCGATCGGGGTCGCGGCCGAGGGCGTGGTCCATCTCGGCCTCGGCCTCCGCCACGGCCTGCGCCTCGATCGCCTGGCGCTCGCGATTCAGGCGGTCGAGCTCGACCGCGATGCGGGCGGCCTCGGCGGGGTCGTCGGTGGTGAGCAGGCGCGCGCCCAGACCCGCGTCGCCGATGCGCCCGCCGGCGTTGATGCGGGGGCCGAGGAGATAGCCGAGGTGCCACGCCTCCGGCGGCCCGTCGAGGGCGGCGGCATCGAGGAGCGCCGCGAGGCCGTGGCGGCCGCGGGCACGCATCACGGTCAGCCCCTGGACCACGAAGGCGCGGTTGAGGCCGGTCAGCGGCACCACGTCGGCGACGGTGGCCAGCGCCACCAGGTCGAGGGCGTCGGTCAGCGACGGCTCGGGGCGCGCGGCGAAGGCCCCCTCCGCCCGCAGCGTCCGGGCCAGGGCCACCAGCGTCAGGAACACGACGCCCGCGGCGCAGAGATGGCCGAGGCCCGACAGGTCGTCGAGGCGGTTCGGGTTCACCAGCGCGCGCACCGGCGGCAGCAGCTCGGGGGCGCCGTGGTGGTCGAGGACGAGCACGTCGAGGCCGATCCGCGCCGCCTCCGCCAGGGGCCCGTGCCCGCTGGTGCCGCAATCGACGCAGACCAGCAGGGTCGCCCCCTCCCCCGCCAGCGCGGCGACCGCGGCGGTGTTCGGGCCGTAGCCCTCGGTGATCCGGTCGGGGATGTGGATGCGGGTCGGCACGCCGAGCGCGCGCAGGTATCCGGCCAGCAGGGCCGCGCTCGCGGCGCCGTCGACGTCGTAATCGCCGAACACCGCGACGCTCTCGCCCTGCCGCACCGCCCGCGCGAGGCGATCGGCGGCGGCTTCCATGTCGACGAGGCAGGCGGGGTCGGGCATCAGGTCGCGCAGGCGCGGGCGCAGGTAGGCCTCCGACCCGTCCGGCCGGACGCCGCGCCCGGCAAGCACGCGGGCGAGCAGGTCCGGCAGGCCATGGGCCTGGACCATGGTCGCGGCGTAGGCCTGCGCGGCCGGGTCGGCGCAGCGCTCCCGCCACGGCCGCCCGAGGATGGACCGGGTGACGCCGAGGAAGGCGCGGGACTCTGGAAGCAGGACTGACACGGGGCGCACCATAGACCGCAACGGCGGCCAAATCCCGGTCCGCGTGCGGGCGTCGGCGCTACTCGTCGGCCTCCATCCCGGCCAGGGGCACGGCCAGCTCGCACAGCACGCCGTCGGGCGGGTAGGTCAGGCGGACCTCGCCGCCGATCGCCCCGGCGAGGCCGCGCTCGATCAGGCGGCTGCCGAACCCCATCCGGGTCGGGTGCGCGACCCGCGGCCCGCCGCTCTCGGCCCAGCGCAGCCGGACCATCGGCTCGCGGCCCTCCGGGTCGATCGACCAGTCGACCACCACGAAGCCCGCGGGCGTCGAGAGGGCGCCGTACTTGGCGGCGTTCGTCGCCAGCTCGTGGATCATCAGCGACAGCGACAGGGCGGCCTTGGAGCCGACCTGAACGTGCGGCCCGAACAGCCGCAGGCGGCCCGCCTGGGCGTCGTCGTGGATCGTCAGCGCGCCGTGGACGACCTTCTCCAGGCTGGCGCTCTCGCGGGTGCCGTCGAGCAGGATGTCGTGGGCCTTGCCGAGCGCGATCAGCCGGTTGGCGAGGGCGTCGCGGGCGGCTTCGAGGTCGGTGGCGTTGCGCATGGTCTGCATCGCGATGGCCTGCACCATCGCCAGCGTGTTCTTCATGCGGTGGCTGAGCTCGCGGTTGAGCACCGCCTGCTGCTCCTCGGCCCGCAGGCGGCCGATGCCGACCTGGACCCGGTCCGCGACGTTGCGGGCGAAGGCGATCTCCTCCGGCAGCCAGTCGCGCGGCGCGGCGGCGTGGACGAAGAACAGCCCCACCGTGCGCCCGCGCTCCCGCACCGGCACGTCGAGCATCGCGCCGATGGCGAGCGCCGCGAACGGAGCCGCGAACGCGGCGGTGCGCGGATCGTCCGCGACCGCGCGGACGACGAGGGCGTCGCCGCGCTCGATCGAGGCGCCCAGCCGGCCGAAATCGGCGAAGCGATGGGTCCCGGCGAGGCTGCCGGCGCCGGACGCGGTCCAGTCCTCGAGGACGGTGACCTGCGCCCCGCTGGCGTCGATCTCGCCGTAGCCGGCCCGGCTCGCGTCGAGCGTCCGCCCGACGATCTCCGCCGCCTTGGCGGTCATCGCCGCCACCGAGGCCACGTCGCGCAGGTGGTCGCCGAGCTCGATCAGGGCCGCCCGGCGGATCGAGGCGGCGCGGGTCAGGCGCTCCTCCGCCCGCAGGCGGACCAGCTGGCGCCGCTCGCGCATCAGGATCATGATCTGCCGCGCGAGCCGCCGCAGCGCGTCCGCCTGCTCCTCGGTGAGGCCGTCGGGCCGGGGCACGTTGTCGATCACGCAGAGGCTGCCCAGCGCCCTGCCGCTCGTCGTGCGCAGCGGCGCCCCGGCATAGAAGCGGATCCGCGGATCGCCGGTCACCAGCGGGTTGTCGCGGGTGCGCGGGTCCAGCGTCAGGTCGGGGATGACGAGGAGATCGGGCTCGCCGAGCGCGTACTTGCAGACCGACGCGTTCAGGTCGGTCTCGCAGCGCGGGAAGCCGACGCGGGCCTTGAACCACTGCCGGTCGGCGGCGACGAGGCTGACCAGGGCCACGGGGGCGAGGCAGATCGTGCGGGCGATCTGCACCGCGTCGTCGAAGGCTTCCTCGGGTGCCGTGTCGAGGACGGCGAACGCTTCCAACTCGGCCAGTCGATCGGGATCGGAAGTCTCGGGCGACATGCCAGCCCCGGGTTGGAGATCCATCGCGCCGGATCGGCGGTCGGCGTTGCGCGTTGTAGGGCCCCGCTCGACGTCTGTCATGCCTGGAGCATCATCCGTGATCCAGGGATCACGGACGATGCTCCATCGCGCTGAGAGCGCGCGTTTTCTTCACGCGAGCCGGGATCCGCCTCGCTTGAAGACGCTCCGGCGCCATTCCCGCGGGCCGCAGCCGAGGACGCGGGGGCTGCGCGACGCAAAAAGGGCGGGCATCGCTGCCCGCCCTTCGACCCCGACCCCGGGAAGCCCAGATCAGAGGTTCTTGAGGATCTGGTCGACGACCTTCTTGGCGTCGCCGAACAGCATCATCGTGTTGTCGCGGAAGAACACCTCGTTCTCGACGCCGGCGTAGCCCGAGCCCATGCCGCGCTTGATGAACAGCACGGTCTTGGCCCGCTCCACGTCGAGGATCGGCATGCCGTAGATCGGCGAGGTCTTGTCGGTCTTGGCGGCCGGGTTGGTGACGTCGTTGGCGCCGATCACGAAGGCCACGTCGGCCTGCGGGAACTCGCCGTTGATGTCCTCCAGCTCGAACACCTCGTCGTAGGGGACGTTGGCTTCGGCGAGCAGCACGTTCATGTGGCCGGGCATGCGGCCGGCGACGGGATGGATGGCGTACTTCACGTCGACGCCCTCCTTCTTGAGCAGGTCGGCCATCTCGCGGAGCGAGTGCTGGGCCTGCGCCACCGCCATGCCGTAGCCCGGCACGATGATGACCCGCTCGGCGTTCTTCATGATGTAGGCCGCGTCGTCCGACGAGCCCTGCTTGACCGGCCGGGTCTCGACCTCGCCGCCGCCGGCCGCAGCCGCGTCGCCGCCGAAGCCGCCGAGGATCACCGAGATGAACGAGCGGTTCATCGCGTGGCACATGATGTAGGACAGGATCGCGCCCGAGGAGCCGACCAGCGCGCCGGTGATGATCAGCGCGAGGTTGCCGAGCGTGAAGCCGATGCCGGCCGCGGCCCAGCCCGAGTACGAGTTCAGCATCGAGACGACGACGGGCATGTCGGCGCCGCCGATCGGGATGATGAGCAGGCCGCCGAGCGCGAACGACAGCAGCACGATCAGCCAGAACACGACCTTGCTCTCGCCGCCGATGAACACCGCGATCAGCACGACCAGCGCCACCGCGAGGCCGATGTTGATGAGGTGGCGGCTCGGCAGCATGATCGGCTTGCCGGACATGCGCCCGTCGAGCTTGGCGAAGGCGATGACCGAGCCGGTGAAGGTGATCGCGCCGATCGCCGCGCCGAGCGCCATCTCGAACAGCGACTCCTTGTGGATGTGGCCGTTCTCGAGGATGCCCACCGCCTGCGGCGCGTAGAGGGTCGCCGCCGCGCCCGCGACGGCGGCGAGGCCGACGAGCGAGTGGAAGGCCGCCACGAGCTGCGGCATCGCCGTCATCGGCACGCGCTTGGCGATGACCGCACCCGCGCCGCCGCCGATGGCGAGCCCGAGGAAGACGAGGAGCCAGGCGGCCGCGCCGGCCGGCGGATGGCCGACCAGGGTGGTGAGCACGGCGAGCGCCATGCCGATCATGCCGTAGAGGTTGCCCTGCCGCGACGTCGTCGGGTGCGAGAGCCCCCGCAGCGCCATGATGAACAGGACGCCCGAGACGATGTAGAGAAGGGCGGAGACGTTCTGGGACATGTCTCAGGCCTTCTTCTTGTACATGGCGAGCATGCGCTGGGTCACCAGGAAGCCGCCGAAGATGTTCACGCTCGCCAGCACGATGCCGATGAACCCGAAGGCGCGGGCCCAGCCGGTGCCCTTCTCGATCAGGGGCACGCCGGCGGCCAGGATCGCGCCGACGATGATCACCGACGAGATCGCGTTGGTGACCGACATCAGCGGCGTGTGCAGCGCCGGGGTCACCGACCACACCACGTAGTAGCCGACGAAGATCGCGAGCACGAAGATCGCGAGCTGGAACACGGTGGCGTCGACCGCGCCGTGGGTCACGGCGCTGAGACCGTGGCCGACGCCGTCGGCGATGGCCTGGGCCTGGTCGGCGGCGTTGCGCGCGGCGGCAGCGGCCGAGCGCGCGGTGTCGGCGAGGACGCGGGTCTGGTCGACCGCCTGATCGGGGGGGATGTTGGCCATCGTTATGCTCCTCGCGACCGGCCTACGCCGCGCCCGTTGCCTGTGTGCTGGGTGACTGCGACACCCCGGTCTTCGACAGCCCGACCGAGGCCTGCTCGGATTGCGGCGCGTCCTGCGGGCGGTCGGCGACCGCCGCGTCGGCCTTCGGCTGGAAGGACGGGTGCACGACGGCGCCGTCGTGGGTCAGGTTCGTGGCCTTGACGAGCTCGTCGTCCCACTTGATCGCCAGAGCCTTCGACTCCTTGTCGACCAGGGTCTCGACGAAGGCGTAGAGGTTGCGGGCGTAGAGCGCCGAGGCGCTCGCCGCGAGGCGGCCGGCGACGTTGAGGTGGCCGACGATCTTCACGCCGCGATCGTTCACCACGACCTCGCCGGGCTTGGCGCCCTCGACGTTGCCGCCGCGCTCGACCGCGAGGTCGACCAGCACCGAGCCGGGCTTCATCGAGGCGACCATCGCCGCCGAGACGAGCTTCGGCGCCGGGCGCCCGGGGATCAGCGCCGTGGTGATGACGATGTCCTGCTTTGCGATGTGGGTCGCGACCAGCTCGGCCTGCTTCTTCTGGTACTCGGCCGACATCTCCTTGGCGTAGCCGCCCTTGGTCTCGGCCTGCTTGAACTCGTCGTCCTCGACGGCGACGAACTTCGCGCCGAGCGACTCGACCTGCTCCTTGGTGGCGGGGCGCACGTCGGTGGCGGTGACGACCGCGCCCATGCGGCGTGCCGTGGCGATCGCCTGCAGCCCGGCGACGCCGACGCCCATCACGAACACGCGGGCGGCGGGCACGGTGCCGGCCGCCGTCATCATCATCGGCATGGCGCGGCCGTACTCGGAGGCACCGTCGACCACCGAACGGTAGCCGGCGAGGTTGGCCTGGCTCGAGAGCACGTCCATCACCTGCGCACGGGTGATGCGCGGCATCAGCTCCATGGCGAAGCCGTCGACGCCGGCCTCGGCCATCGCCTGCAGCTCGGCCTCGCGGCCGTAGGGGTCCATGATCGCGACGACCACGGCGCCCCGCTTCAGGAGCTTCAGCTCGTCGGCGGCGGGGCGGCGGACCTTGAGGATCAGGTCGGCGTCGCGGGCGGCCTCCTCGGCCGAGGCCGCGACCGAGGCGCCGACGGCCTCGTACTCGGAATCCGGCATGCCGGCCTTCAGCCCGGCGCCCGACTGCACGGTCACGTCCGCGCCGAGCGCCAGGAACTTCTTGACCGTCTCGGGCACCGCCGCGACCCGCGGTTCCGCGGAATCGGTCTCCGACAGGACAGCGATGCGCATTCAGGATTTCCCCTCGATGGACCGCTCCCGAATGCGCGAAATGGAACGGCTTTTCGAGGCGGGTTGAACGGACGGACTGACGGAAGCGTTACGATTGTAATGGCAGGCCCGGGCGCGGGGCGCGGACCGTCCCGGGCTCAGGGAGAGGACGAGCGTTCAGGCGAAGGCGAGGTAGAGCGCCATCAGGATGGCCACGACGCAAGGCGCGCGCCAGCCGATGTTCGGAGCGAAGGCGCCGAGCGCGCCGGCCGCACTCGACAGGACGACGCCGAGGATCGCCGTGAGCCAAGCCTCGCGGATGCCGCCGACCGCCAGCGCGAGCACCCAGCAGATCACCACCCCGGTGGCGATCTCGACGAAGCGGACGAATCCCCGATAGGTCTGCTCGTGCGTCTTCGCGTCCATCGCGGGGCTGTAGGCCACCCCGGAAACGCCCTTCGTATCGGCCATCGTGCGCTCGTCCTCGACGCTACCACTCTCGATGGGTGCGGGTTTAGCCCAAGCTTATTGCTGCCGCAATCGGCCGCAACCGGCATCGCACGGCTTCGCTTGGGCCTCAATTCACTTGCGCACAAAACACCCGCCGAACACGCGATCGTGAGCCGGCGAAGGCCGCCTCCGCGGCCCGCCGCCCCGGTCAGGCCGGCAGGGCCAGCCCCACCGCGCCGAGCGCCTCGGCCTGCCGCGCGGCGAGGGCGTCGAGGCTGAAGCGCTCGATCTCGGCCTCGAACAGGCGGTGGTAGTTCAGCTCGGACTTGAGGTGCAGGAACACCGCGCCCAGGCCGACGGCGGCCCGGTCCATGAACACGAATTCCTGCGGCACCGTCACCGGGCCCCGCGCCTTGAGGGCCTGGTGCACCTCAAAGGCCTGGCGCCGGCCGTATTCGCCCGGCTTCACCCCGTCGGCGACGGTGCGGGTGCGGTCCTCCAGCAGCGGCCCGTAGATGAACCGCGCCCAGATGTTGAGGATCTCGATCTTCTCCTTGTCGAGGTCCTTGAAGCCCCAGACCTCGTAGGCGTGGACGATCCGGGCCATGTCGTCGGTGAGGAGGCCGCGGTAGAGGTCGACCACGCCGCCGACGAAGCGCGGATGGAAGATCCGCACGCAGCCGTAATCGAGCAGGTTGATGCCCTGCGGCTCCCGGTCCCCCGCGCCGCCCTCCGAGAACACGGTGTAGTTGCCGAGATGCGGGTCGCCGTGGATCACCGCGGCGCGGCTGAACGGGTGCCACCACGCCTTGAACATCGCCTGCGCGATGCGGTTGCGGATCTCGA
This sequence comes from Methylobacterium sp. E-041, assembly GCF_022829665.1. Taxonomy (NCBI): domain Bacteria; kingdom Pseudomonadati; phylum Pseudomonadota; class Alphaproteobacteria; order Hyphomicrobiales; family Methylobacteriaceae; genus Methylobacterium; species Methylobacterium sp. E-041. Next base: position 201,642 of record NZ_JAKSYQ010000285.1, read on the forward strand.
CCGGCGACTCGGTGAAGCTCAGGATGCGCTCGCCGTCGAGCCAGCCGAGCGTGAGCAGGCGCTTGGTCGAAAGGTCCTCGTGGATCGCCGGCACGCGCACCTGCGCGATGTCCTTGAGCACGGCGCCGTAGAGCGCGCCGTGCTTGGCCTCGCGGGCGTAGTCGAGCTCCTCCCGCACCCGGGCGCCGATCTCCTTGGCGATCTCGCGGGTGTCGAGCCAGGAATTCATCCGCCGGTGCAGGGCGAAGGCGACCTCGAGCTGCTTCAGATCGGCTTCCACCGCCGACTGCATGTCCGGGTACTGCAGCTTGCAGGCGAGCGCCGTGCCGTCGAGCGCGGTGGCGCGATGGACCTGGCCGAGCGAGGCGGCGGCGGCGGGCTTCAGGTCGAAGCGCTCGAACCGCGCCTGCCAGCCGACGCCGAGCTCGGCCTGCATCCGGCGCTTGACGAAGGCCGCGCCCATCGGCGGCGCATCCGATTGCAGCTTCTGCAGCTCGGCCGCGTATTCGGGCGGCAGCAGGTCGGGCACGGTGGCGAGCAGCTGCGCCACCTTCATGATCGGGCCCTTGAGGCCGCCGAGCGCCTGGGCGAGCGCCGCCGCGTTGGTGGTGCCCTCCTTGCCGAATAGGCGTGCGCCCGCCATCCGCGCGGCGACGCCGCCGACATTGGCGCCGACGCGGGCGTAGCGGCTGGCGCGGGCGGAAAAGCGGTTGGCTTCCGGATCGGTCTCTGACATCGGCTGGGTCTGCACCTCTCCCCGACCGCGGAGCGCGATCCGACCGTGTCGGACCGGGCGCTCCGGATCTTGCTTCGACGTGCTTGCCCTCGACGAACCGGACGCCGGACCCTCGGGACGCGCACGACGGACCGGCGCGTCCGGACGCGTCCGCGGATCGCGGCATCCGGGAACGATCGTTCCGTGAGGCTGCAGATAAGCTCTTCGCCGCCTCCCGCCAGGGCGCTGGGTCCCTGGGTCGCGGCACCCTCCGCCGGCCGTCGCCGCGCCGGCAGGGCGCTCCTCCACAGCGCGAATGTTGCCGCCCGGCCACAATCCCGAGCGATCGGGATTTCCATTCGTTTCCAGCTTGAGTCACGGAAACGTGAGGCTCATACGTTACTGAGTTCAAGAACGATGCGCATCGACAAGACATCGTGAATGCCCGAAGGAATGCGTCGATCGCATTCTTCGGAAAGAACACGCACCTTCGCGTGCCGCCATCGGCCGTAGTTCTTCACTCGAATACGGTGACATCCATGCCCTTGACCTTTCGTCCGCGCGCGCTCGGCGTCGCAGGCCTGACCTATGCCCTGTGCGCGACGGTTTCCCCGGCGGCTCTGGCGCAGTCGGCCGGCTACCAGGATCCCGGTCGCGTCGGCGACCCGGCGAGCTGGCGCACCCCGGAATACCTCGCCGATTACGGCAAGGCCTCGATGAACGCCGACCAAGCCTATGCCCGCGGCATCACCGGCAGGGGCGTCCTGGTCGGCTCGGTGGATTCGGGGTTCCTCGGGACGCATCCGGAATTCGCCGGTCGCGCTCGGGCGATCACCAACACCGGCAGCTATTCCTCGAGCAGCTTCCGCTACGACAGCGGCACGACGCGCTCGGACTTCTTCACCGCCGGCCAGCCCTATTCGGTGCCCGGCACCTGGGTGCGCGGCGTCAACGACGACCACGGCACCCACGTCGACGGCACCATCGTCGCCAACCGCGACGGCACCGGCACCCACGGCGTCGCCTTCGGCGCCCAGCTGATCGCGACCAACACCAACGGCACCGACTCGTCGATCTACGGCCCGAACGCGGACTACGCCTACTTCAAGGGCGCCTACGGCAACCTCGTCGCGCAGGGCGCACGGCTGATCAACAGCAGCTGGGGCAGCCCGCCGCCGCGCGACAACTACAACACGCTGGCCGGCCTCACGGCCGCCTACGCCCCCTTCACGCGCCAGCTGAGCTGGCTCAACGCCATCGCGGATGCGGGCCGCGCCGGCGTGATCCAGGTCGTCGCCGCCGGAAACGCCGGGGTCAACAACCCGACCATCCGCGCGGCGCTGCCCTACTTCCAGCCGGACCTCGAGAAGGACTGGATCGCCGCGTCGGGCCTGAATGCCGCCGACCAGACCCAGTTCAACCGCTGCGGCGTCGCCAAGTACTGGTGCATCGCCGCGCCCGGCCGCAGCATCACCTCGACGGTGGTCAACCTGACGACCGGCGAGGCCGGCTACGGGGTGAAGAGCGGCACCTCGATGTCGGCCCCGCACGTCTCCGGCGCCCTGGCGCTGGTGATGGAGCGCTACGCCTACATGACCAACGAGCAGGCGCGCGACGTGCTGCTGACCACCGCCACCCATCTCGGGACCGGCCCCGCCGACGTGCCGAACGAGGTCTTCGGCTGGGGCAAGATCGACCTCGGCCGCGCGATGAACGGCCCGGGCCAGTTCCTCGGCCGCTTCGACGCCAGCCTCGGCGCCGGCGTCGCCGACACCTGGTCGAACAACATCTCCGACGCGGCCCTGCGCCAGCGCTTCGTCGAGGACAGCGCCGAGCACGCGGCCTGGGAGCAGACGAAGGCGGCGCGCGGCTGGACGAACGGGCTGCCCGCGACGGCGACGCCCGACGAGCAGGCCGAGTACGGATGGCGGGTCGCCCGCGACCAGGCCTTTCTCGCGCGCACCTACCAGGGCGGCCTGACGAAGTCCGGCGGCGGCGTGCTCGAGCTGACCGGGGCCAGCACCTATACCGGCACCACCGAGGTGAACGGCGGCCTCCTCGCGGTCAACGGCTCCATCACCTCGACGGCCAACGTCAACGCGGGCGGCACCCTCGGCGGCGGCGGCAGCGTCGGCGCCCTCAACGTCCGCGGCGGCGGAACGGTCGCGCCGGGCAACAGCATCGGGACGCTGACGGTCGCCGGCAACGCGACCTTCGCGGCCGGCTCGCTCTACGCCGTCGAGGTCGCGCCGGGCGGGCGCAGCGACCGGATCGCGGCGGCCGGCACGGCGCAGATCGCCGGCGGCACCGTCTCGGTGTCGCTGGAGAACGCCGCCGCGCCGCTCAGCGCGGCCGAAGCCCGGAGCCTGCTCGGGCAGCGCTACACCATCCTGACCGCGGCCGGCGGCGTCGCCGGGCGCTTCGACCTCGCGACCCCGAGCTACACCTTCATCGGGACCGACCTCGCCTACGGCGCCAACGCCGTCGACCTCTCGGTGTCGCGCAACGCGACGACCTTCGCCTCGGTCGGCACGACGCGCAACCAGTCCGCGGTCGGTGCCGGCATCGAAGGCCTCGGCGCCGGCAACCGCCTCTACGAGACCATCCTCGTGACCACCAACCCGGAGGCGGCGCGCAGCGCCTTCGGGTCGCTGGCCGGCGACATCCACGCGAGCACGGTCTCGGCCGAGTTCGAGACCGCGTTCTTCGTCCGCGAGGCGATCCTCGACCGGATGCGCTGGGGCTCCACCCCCGGGGCGCCCGAGAGCCTGAGCTACGGCACCCTGCCCGCCACCTACACGGCGGACCTGCCGGGGCGCCGCGTCGCGCCGTCGCCGGTGCCGATGCAGGTGATCGATCCGCGGGTCGCCGGGTTCTGGGGCCAGGGCTTCGGCGCCTTCGGGCAGGCGCGGACCGACGGCAACGCCGCCGGGCTCAACCGCCAGACCTCGGGCTTCGTGCTCGGCGGCGACGTGCGCCTCGAGAACGGCATCCGGGTCGGCGTGGCCGGCGGCTACACCACGACCAGCCTCGACACGGCCGGCCGCCTGCAATCGGCGACGATCGAGAGCGGCTTCGGCGGCGTCTACGGCGGCTACGAGCTCGGCCCGGTCGCGCTGCGGCTGGGCGCGGTCTACGCCGACAATTCGGCGCGCACGCGCCGCACCGCTCTGTTCGCCGGGCTGACCGACACGCCGAGCGCCCGCACCGGGGGCTCGACGATCCAGGGTTTCGGCGAGATCGGCTACCGGATCTTCCTCGGCGAGGGCCGCTCGGCGCTGGTCTCGAAGGATCCCGTCGCGCCGGCGGTCCAGGCGCTCAGCTACATCGAGCCGTTCGTCGGGGGCGCCTACGTCTCGATCGGGCGCGACCGCTTCGTGGAGACCGGGGGCCTCGCGGCGCTCACGAGCTTCGCCCGCGATTACGACCTCGGGGCGGCCACCGCCGGCGTCCGGGCGCAGACGAGCCTCGACCTCGGGTTCGGGACGCCGGTCTCGGCCCATGGCCTGATCGGCTACCGCCGCGCCTTCGGCGACGTCGTGCCCAAGGCGCTGCTCGCCTTCGGCACCGGACCGAGCTTCCTGACCGCCGGCATCCCGATCGACCGCGACGCCCTCGTCGCCGAGGCCGGGCTCGACCTGCGGGTCTCGGCCAACGCCACGATCGGCATCGCCTATACCGGGCAGGTCGGGTCCCGCGCCGAGGACCATGCGGCGAAGGGCAACTTCACCTATCGCTTCTGATACGCCGCTTGCGGCGCCGATGCGCCGCCCGGGCCCGGCCGACGATCCACGGCCGGGCCTCGCCGCGACGCAAGGGACGCCTCGGCCGGCGGCGCGCGCGGAGTCGGGTCACGGCGCTCGCGCAAGCGGCCGAGGGAGCCGAGCGTTGCCCTCGGGTGTTGAGACGTTGCCGCGACGCCGAGGGAGGGTCGTCGGCCATGGATCCGCCGATGACCTACGCACGCGTCGCCTTCGCCCTGATCCTCTGCGCCGGCCCCTGTCTCGCCGCGCCGTCCCCGGCCGAGGAGGAGGCCGAGATGGTCCAGGGGATGGTGCGCATCGTCGGGGCGCAGGCCGGCATCACGCTGTACTGCCGGAAGACCTACACGATCGACGACACGGTGTCGGACGGGCTGCTCCGGACGGTTCGTCCCACCCTCGACAAGGCGATCGGCCACCGGCAGGCGCAGGCCGCGATCGACGAGGAAGGGCAGCGCCTCGCTCGGGAGATCGCGGAGGTCGGCGCAGAGCGCTGGTGCGCCGACCAGCGCGACATCCTCAACACCGACGGGGTCCGCGTCTTTTTGGACTGAGCGCCCGCCGTGGATCGGCCTCATTAACCGATCACCGGCATCCTACGATCCATCGTAAGGGTTCCAGCGTGCCGAAGATCCCCACCGTCGCCGTAGCCGGATTGTGGTCCGCGATCACCGTGGCGGCGCTCGGCGTCGTTGCGATGGATCAGGCGCAATCGATGCGCCGCGCCGAGGCCATCACCGCGCCGGCCGCCATCGCGGCCGATCCCGCGACCACGGCCGCGATCATCCTCACCGACGCGACCGGCAACCGATACCGGAAGCGGGTCGACTGAGAGCCGCTAGCTCGGCTGCTCCTCGGTCTGCGCGATCGCGGCCGCGTCGTCCATCGGCGGCGTCGGGCCGAGGTCGGGCATCGGATCGCCGGTCGGCTCCTGGGGGCCCGGCGACGGGTCTCCGATCGGCGCCGGATCGTCGCCCGGTCGCGGGGTGTCGGCGTCGCTCATCGTCTCGCTCCCAGGATGTATCCGCGGGCAAAGCGGCGAGCAGCGCGCGCGTTCCCTGCTCCCTCGCCAAGCTCTGCTCACTCGCCAAGTTCCATTCCGTCGTCGAGTGCTCCGCCGACGGAGGCGCCCCGGGGCAACCGTCGGGATCGCCGACCGCCACCGGAACCACGAGGCCGGTCGGCCACCCGGCTATCGACGGGAGGGATCGACGCTCGGCTGTCGCCGGTGGACCTTGCGAGAGCCATCGGGTCGGACCGCGTAGGCATTCCCGCTGCGGATCGCCTCATCCACGTTGCGCGGGCCGGCGATGCCCTCGGTGCCCCCGGGGGCCGTCGCCGGGAGCTGGCCGCCCGGTGGCGTCGGGGCCGCGCCCGAGAGCGCGAGGGCGGCGCCGCTCCAGGCGAGCGCCGCAGCCGTCACGCCGAGCGCCCACGCCTTGCTGTTCCGTTTCGGCATCGCGCCCTCCGTTCCTCGTCGCGGCGACGGACCAATCGCGGCACGCAGGGCACTGTTCCGGCCAGCCGCCGCGACCGACGGTCCGGCAACGAGCGATGTGCGGGCTTCGACGAACGGGGAGTCGACGATGAGTCGCGCGTCGCGGCCGGCGGGCGGGGCGGATCGCGACGGGGACCGCGCCGCATCCCGCGCCTTGACGAAGCGCCGTCAAACGTAGTCAAAGACGCCCCTGACGCGCCAGAACCCTTAGGTCTGTCAAGGGTTTCGGAATGCCCGCCGGTGTAGCACAGCGGTAGTGCAGCGGTTTTGTAAACCGAAGGTCGGGAGTTCGATCCTCTCCACCGGCACCAGCCTTTCGCCTTTCTGCGCAAGACGTTATGGTTCGACAAGGACTTAGGGACTGCCGACTCTCGCACAGCGGTCTCACACAGGGCGCTTCGCATGGCCCGTCCCTGGAAGGATCCGAAGACCGGGACCGATCACCTGCGGCAGCGTCCACCGCGGGATCTCGCTGCGCGCGTGAAGGGGACGCGGGTCATGCTCCATATCGGTGCCCGACCGGTCCTCGTGACGGTCGGTGCCGATGCCAACCGCAAGCAGGTCCTGGCCTTCAGCCCGTTCCCGTACGAGTACCGCAACCGGGTCGAGCGCTTCTTCGGCAAGATCAAGCACGCCCGCGCCGTCGCCACGCGCTACGACACGGATCCCGACAACTCCCTCGCCAGCGTCAAACGCGCTGCCGTCCGGGTCAGGCTGCGAGCTTTATGAGTCCGCGACCGAGTGGGGGAGGCTTGGGACCTCGGCCCAGCGAGAGCCTCCGTGTGGACATCCTCCACACGAAGGCATCGATCCACGATGCGCGACCGAACTTCCGACGGGGACCATACGCGCAGGGACGGGGCCATGATCGACCATCCTGGCGCGCAGGCGGACCGGAACGGGGCCGTCTGCTGGACGATGCCGCGCTCGCCGTCGGGCCCGTCCTCACGCCCGTGAGGTCTGGGGGCGCCCCCCCCCGGACCGGGGAGATGTCAGGCTGCGTGGCGGAACGCGTGCGTGGCCTGGCTCGGATTGGCGGTCAGCGTCGTGTTCGCCGTCAACGTGGCGGTCGTCAGGTTGGTAATGCCGGCCGAGCTCCCACCGAAGGCCGCCATCGCTGAAACGAGTTGCGACACCTGCGTCGCAATGTGGCTCGAGGAGTCGATCGCGGAGGGTGCATCGCTCGCGAGGGTGGCGGAAGCGCCTGCCTGCATGCTGGGGATGTCGTGCGCCGCGGTCGCGCTCGGAGCGGCAGGCGGGGATTTGGTCGACGTCGTCGCGACGCGTTCGTCATCGTAGGGATCCAGGGGATCAAACGGGTCGAAATCACCGGGATCGAAAGGCGTTCCGGGCTCCGGATCGCCGGGCTCGTAAGGCGCGTAGGGGTCGCTGGTGTCGTTCGGATCGTAGGCGTCGGCCTGCAGGGTGTCGCCCCGGCTACCGGTGACCTGATCGTCGAAGCCGTAGACCGTGACGTCCGAGCCGCTGTCGGGGCTCATGTTGATGGTCAGGCCCAGGCCGTAGATGCTGCCAGACCAGCCCGGGGCGAGGTTGATGGTCGAGTTGTCGGCGTAGATGGTGTCGTTCGTGACGTTCGGGGCAGTGTTGATGGTGAAGGCCTGATCGGCGTCGGTCTTGAGGGTCGCGCCGTTGCCGCAGAGGCCGACATAGCCGCCGCCCGAAACCGTGGCCGCGGTGTCGGCATTGAGGTTGACCACGTCGTTACCAGCGTCTCCGGTCACGGTCAGCCCCTGGCCCGTGATGCCGATGGTCTCGTTGCTGTCGGCCTGCAGGTTGATGGTATTGCTGGTGCCGTTGATGTTCACCAGCGAGCCGTCGCTCAATGTGATGGTGGAATTGTTGGCGCTGACGGACTCGTTCTCGGCATTGCCCACCATCTGCACCGATGAGCCCGGGTCGGTGAGGGTGACGCTCGCGCGGTCGCCGCAGAGGCCGACGTAGCCGCCGCCCGAAACCGTGGCCGCGGTGTCGGCATTGAGGTTGACCACGTCGTTGCCGGCGTCTCCGGTCACGGTCAGCCCCTGGCCCGTGATGCCGATGGTCTCGTTGCTGTCGGCCTGCAGGTTGATGGTATTTCCGGTGCCGGAAATCCCGCCGCCGGCATTGATTCCAAGAGTTATGCTATTTCTATCCCCATTTATACTTACCGTAGAATCATCCACAACTGCTATCTTTTGGTCGGATTGATTTACAGGGACTTGATCGCCCCTTACCGCTGTAATACCGCCTGCCTTACCTTCCTCAAATGATAAAGCATCGTAAGTTGTCGGTGAATCAGATAGATTTCGCAAAGCGTCTTGTGTTTGCCGATCATTGTTAATGAAATTCTGATCTAGCAGATCTTGGCCGATGGCAGGAGCCGAATAAATACTTTTCAAGGCCGCTTGGGGAACATCGAAACCGTCAGATTTCAATATTGTCCCAGCGACGGAATTGCTGTTGCTGTAAAACGGACTGTATTTTAATCCAATATCTTGAATTTGATCCAAAGTATTGTAATCTTTTTGCTTTATTGCCTCTATTTCATCATTTGTTCCACTATGCACAATGAATCCAGGGTTATGAAGGACTGATATATCAAAATCTCTAGTGCCATCGATATATTGACCATGATCGGTAACAATGTTGCCGAACACACCCAAGCCAGTCAAACTTGATGTCCTCGCTGCTTCTGGGCCTCCTCGTGCATATCCAGTAACTTGCCCATCATCATCCCTATAAATGAGGAACCCGTGGCTTGCGACACCGACGCCGTCAGTAGAAGATACGCCAGAGCTCGTCGCCGGCTTGAAAAACAACTCGATCGTCGCCATGGTTGTTCTCCTAGAATGCGCCTGTATACACAAGATGTGTCCCAGTTCTTATTAAATGAGAATATTGCGGATCAGAAAATGAAAAGCCAAATATCAATAGTTCGTCTAGCGAAAAATTATGACTATAGGATTTGAGAGTAAGACCAGAAATACCACCAGAGAGCTGGTAGACCGGTGAATATCCGAGATATTCCGATATCGTCGGACCTCTTTTTAATCCGAGCCGCTTATCGATATAGTTTTCGTACTCCTTATCGGTTAGGCCGGATCTTACATTTGCGAAATAGTGCGATAGATCGACATCGTAAAGTTCGATTTTTTTGCTCTTATCATCAGAAATTTGCTCGATTGCCTTATCGAACATTGCATCTCTGGTTTTGTCTTCGGTAGATCTAACTGTTCCAACGAACAACCCGATCAGCGCGTAAAAATTATATATAGCAGTAAATAGAATTACTATCGATATAGAACTCAGAATAAATTTTTTATTGCACTTCCTGATGATTCTCATCTTCTCGCGCCTGTCTAAAACATCAACGATCAGCATTCACGTCGCAGCGAGGTTTGTCCCTCATGCCCGCCTCCGCGAGATGCTTCGCGATCGGATCGAACAGGACCGCGGTCGCAGGCCGTTGACCTGTTCCGGTATCCGTCTGGGCCGCCGTTCCGGGATGCAATGGCATGGTGTGCGCTGCGACGTTCACGCCCTCCCGTCCGGGCCCACCGCGATCCGGTAGCTGCCATCCTCGGCGCTCAACCGGAGCCCAGCTTCGGGAGACCCGGAATGCAGGCACACCGGGATCGAAAGGCGTTCCGGGCTCCGGATCGCCGGGCTCGTAAGGCGCGCAGGTGTCGTTCGGATCGTAGGCGCTTGCGGCCCTCGTTCCTCCACTAAGAATGTCGACATTGCCGTTCCCATAAAGATAAACCCGTGAGGTACCGGCCCCTGCATGGCTGCGATATATGACATTGCCTAATTCTCCTGCCTATTCCTCATCTTTGCATTGGTGTGTAAATTGCCCCTCCCCCACGACGGAGAAGTACATCTTTGTGATACCCGCGATACTGCCGTCCTCAAATGAAAGTTGACTTAGTACATATCTTGCTTGATGCCGATCAGACCATATGGGCTTGATCTCAAGAATGCGAATTTGACCATCAGACTTTTTGAATCTGACCTCGCTTCCCTGACATTTGTCATACAATGCAGAGCCGATGAAATCTTCTGATGAATGATCCGGCTGATCGAATGGTATAATGTATCTGCGACCTTCGGCTTCGGTGCTGAATATATGAATTTTATAGCTGTGATTATTGTAGATTTCTTTGACATATGTGTCGATGACGATATCGACAGTCTCGGAATTGTGCGTCGCTCTCAAATGCTTTGTCTCTTTTAATTCGACGTATTCCTTTTCGAATGTTTCCGGAGTGATCGATTCGTGCCGGGTTGCGTCATCTGCCCTCACCTCTGCGCGGCCCGGTGTTGCACTGGCAGAAATCAAGTAAAGACATAGATATATCGCGCCGCGCCGTCTTCTCGCGTTCAGGCGTGACGAATGCTTACTGCTCATGCTTGCTCTCCGCCATATGTCGCGCACCCGGTTGTGAGGAAATGGCAAGGCTCGTCGCCTGCCGCATGAAACGTGAGCTGGGGCGGCAGTACCGGAGCCCGACGGCATCGCTCTACGCTAAGCCGCTTCAGCGCACCGCTCGCGCCATCAGAGTATAGAGTTCTGCTGGATCGATGCGTCTTATTATTATGGCCCAACGTCCATCCGTTTCTTGGAACCCGGATCAAGCCAGCAGCCGATGAGTGACGCTTCCCATCGTTCCATCGATTCACGCCTCCATGCCTGTGTGCGCTGCCCCCTATTCGTGCGAAGGAAGACAACCTGAGTTCGACGACGGCGAACGCGGCCAAGCCGAGGACCAGCACGTCGAGCGTGATCGGACCTCGTCGACCGCGCCTCGAACCAAGCAGTTGCGGTCGGGAACCAAGTAAGATCGAGGCGCCCCCGCCGTGCCCTCGCGTGCGCCGAGGGGGAGGAGATCGCCGGACCAGGCCCGCGCGAGCGCGTCCGCGCTCCTGGCCGTCGGGGGCCTCGCCGGGTCGCTGGTCAGGGTGCGGCCGGGACGCGTTCCTGGAGGTTAGGAGGCTGGCCGAGGCGTCCGTCGTCGCGGCCGATGCGAGCGATGCCGATCGGGCGTAGATGCGCGGCCGCGAGGATCGAGAGGACCGCGGAGACCGTATCCGTATCGACGAAGGATCTACTACCGGGATCCGCGTTGATAGTGTCCAGCCGACCAATTGCGCCAGTGATTTGCATAAGGATCCTGCCCTTATCCAAGCAATCGAAGCTCACGCCGCCGGGAAGGGCTAGGATCGAATCCCGCTCACGTCAAGCATGTTTTCTTATATCCGCACTTGAATAATGCCTTTTGAATGATGGGCGTCGGCCGACATGAGAAGCGCGCATGCCATGTGCGCGTCGCGGAATGCGCCGAATGCCAGCGGGAAGCTTGTATCCGAATCCCTCGAAATAGGATCTTGCATTCATTTAGGCGTTATTTCTGATCGTTAACAAAGTCTCTCGCGGCCTTGACTCATGACCATGGCTTTTGAGAAAACAGGCCTACAGATGCCATATCGATCCTAGACATCCGGCTAACGTTCCTAGACGAGGGGGAGCATCGGTTTTGCTCGATCAGGCCGCGCATTCATCCGACGATCATCGGACCGGACAGCAGCAAAACGCGCTGATCGACACGGGCGGCCTCTCCCTCGCCATCGTCGCCGCGGTTCATCGGCGGCCGCTGGACCTGTCCCGGATCGCGCACGAGACCGGACGCCCGGGACAGCCTCTGACGCTATCGGAACTGGTCCTGGCCGCGCGGCGCAGCCACTTCCGTGCCCGAGCGGTTCGATCGCGACCGGCCCGCCTCGCCGCGCTTCCGCTGCCGGCCATCGGCCGATCCCGCGACGGCCGGTTCTTCGTGCTGGCCCGCCGGCAGGACGATCGCACCTTGGTGCAGCGGCCCGGCGAGGCGCCCGCCGTCTGGACCGATGCGGATCTGGCGCAGGAATGGTCGGGCGAGCTCGTCCTGTTGACCAGCCGTGACGGGGCGCCCGGCCCGCACGAGACTCGCTTCAGCCTCGCCTGGTTCCTGCCGGCCGCCGCCCGGTTCAAGGCCCTGTTCGGCGAGATCCTGGCGGTCTCCTTCGTCATCCAGCTCCTCGGGCTCGCCGCCCCCCTGTTCTTCCAGGTCGTGGTCGACAAGGTGCTCGTGCACAAGGGGCTGACCACCCTCGACGTGCTGGTGCTCGGGCTCGTGGCCGTCACCGGCTTCGAGGCGGTGCTCGGCTACCTGAGGACCCATGTCTTCGCGCATACCACCAGCCGGCTCGACGCCGTGCTGGGCGCGCAGGTGTTCCGGCACCTGCTCGACCTGCCGATCGCGTACTTCGGCGCGCGCGCCACCGGGCAGACCGTCGCCCGGATGCGCGAGCTGGAGAACGTGCGCCAGTTCCTGACCTCGTCGGCGATGACGCTGACCGTCGACCTCGTGTTCTCGTTCGTCTTCCTGGCGGTGATGACCAGCTACAGCCCGAGGCTGACCCTGATCGTCGTGCTGGGGCTGCCGCTCTACGTCGCCCTGAGCCTGATTCTCACGCCGATGCTGCGGCGACGGGTCGACGAGAAGTTCCGGCAGGGCGCCGCGCAGCAATCGTTCCTCGTCGAGAGCCTGGCGGGCATCGAGACCGTGAAGGCCATGGCGATCGAGCCGCAGGCGCGCCGGCGCTACGAGGAGGGTCTGGCCGCCTACATCGCCGCCTCGTTCCGGGTGGTGTCGCTCGCCGCCGCCGGCAGCCAGGCCATCCAGCTCGTGGCCAAGCTGACGACGGCGATCGTGCTGTGGTTCGGTGCGCACGACGTGATGGACGGTGCCCTCACGATCGGGGCGCTGGTCGCGTTCAACATGCTGGCCGGGCAGGTCAACCAGCCCGTCCTGCGGCTGGCCCAGCTCTGGCAGGACTTCCAGCAGTTCCGCCTCTCCGTCGAGCGCCTGGGCGACATCCTGAACACGCCGACGGAACTCGCCGGCACCGGCACCCGCCAGGACCTGCCGCCGCTGCGCGGCGCGATCCGGCTGGAGGGCGCGAGCTTCCGCTACCGCCCCGACGGCCCCGAGGTCCTGCGCGCCGTCGACATCGCGATCCGGGCCGGCGAGGTGGTCGGCGTGGTCGGGCGCTCCGGCTCGGGCAAGTCGACCCTGACGCGCCTGATCCAGCGCCTGCACGTGCCCGAGCGCGGCAAGGTGCTGATCGACGGCGTCGACCTCGCCCTGATGGACCCGGCCTGGCTGCGGCGGCAGGTCGGCGTGGTGCTGCAGGAGAACGTGCTGTTCGCCCGCACGGTGCGCGAGAACATCGCGCTCGCCGATCCGTCGCTGCCGATGGAGCGGGTGATCGCGGTGGCGCAGCTCGCCGGAGCGCACGACTTCATCCTGGAGCTGCCCCAGGCCTACGACACCGTCCTGGAGGAGCGCGGCGCCAACCTCTCGGGCGGCCAGCGCCAGCGGATCGCCATCGCCCGGGCGCTGGCCACCGATCCGCGCATCCTGATCTTCGACGAGGCGACGAGCGCCCTCGACTACGAGAGCGAGCGGGCGATCCAGGCCAACATGCGCGCGATCTGCCGGGGGCGGACGGTGCTGATCATCGCCCATCGGCTTTCGACGGTGCGCGGGGCGGACCGCATCCTGGTGATGGACCGCGGCCGGCTCGCCGAGGAGGGCACGCACCAGGATCTCGCGACCCGGCCCGGTGGGCTCTACGCCGGCCTCGTCGCCGTGGCGGGAGGTTGACGATGGGCCAGGTTCACCCCTTCCCGATCCCCGAGGCCGGCAGGGCGACGGCGCGGGCCTTCCTTCCGGCCCACCTCGAGCTGCTGGAGACGCCGGCCTCGCCGACCTTGCGGGCGACCGGCTGGGTCCTGATGGCGCTGGTCGCCGGCGCCGTCGGCTGGGCCTGCTTCAGCGAGATCGAGATCGTCGCCACCGCGCAGGGGCGCGTCGTGCCGGTCGGCGAGGTCAAGCTGGTGCAGCCGCTGGAGACGAGCGTGGTGCGCGGCATCCACGTGCTCGAGGGACAGCATGTCGCGGAGGGCGAGGTGCTGGTCGACCTCGACCCGACGGAGGCCTCGGCGGACCTGGAAGCCACCCGCATGGAGCGGATGCAGGCGCTCCTCGACGCGGAGGCCGCGCGCCTGCTCCTGAGCGAGACGCCCGAGCCGGTGATCGCGCCCTTGGCGGAGGTGGAGCCGGCCCTGCTCGCGGCGACGCAGGAGCAGGTGCGGCTGCAGATGAGGGAGCACCGCGCGGCCCTGGCCGAGCTCGGCAGCGAGATCGCCGACAAGAATGCGGCCCTCGCCGCCAAGGCGTTCGAGACGGCCAGGAACACCGAGCTGACCCCGCTGGCCGAGGACCGCTACGCGACGCAGAAGGGCCTGTACGATCGCGGCAACGCCTCGAAGCTCAATCTGCTGCAGGCGCAGTACGACCTGATCGACAAGCAGACCGAGAAACGATCCCTGCCCGAGCAGGCACATCAGCTCCGTGCGGAGATCGCGGGACTGGAGCAGAAGCGGGCGCAGGTGCACGCGCAGTTCCTGAAGGAGGCGGCCGACCAGCGGGTGAAGGCGCTCCAGAAGGTGGCGGTGGCCGACCAGAGCCTGCGCAAGGAGCGCCAGCGCGAGGCCTTGCGGCACTTGCGGGCTTCGGTGTCGGGCGTGGTGCAGGACCTGAAGGTGCACACCCTCGGCGGCGTGGTGAACGCGGCCGAGAGCCTGATGACGATCGTGCCGGACGCGGCGCGCCTGGAGGTCGAGGCGTTCCTGCCGCACCGGGAGATGGGGTTCGTGCGCGAGGGCCAGCGGGCGGAGACGAAGCTCGAGGCGTTCCCGTTCACGCGGTACGGCACGGTGCCGGGCGCGGTCCGGCTGGTGAGCCGCGAGGCGAGCGTCGCGCCGAAGCCGCCGGGGCAGGCGCCAGCGCCGACCGCATCCGGCGACGGCGAGGGACAAGGCTACCGTCTCCTCGTCTCGCTGGATCGGGCGCAGGTCCGCGCGGAAGGGGCGGAGGTGGCGCTGCGGCCGGGGATGACGGCGCAGGTCGACATCGCCACGGGCAAGCGCCGGATCGTCGCCTTCCTCCTCGATCCCATCGAGAAACACGTCTCGGAGGCAGGACATGAACGATAGATAAATCTAGCAAAAACCACAAGCAGATTCTTAAATAAATTTAACTTAGTCCAAATGAGGACCTACATGCGGAACACTATAGTTCTAAAATTTGCAATAAAGACTTCCATAATTTTGATGCCACTATTCCTTACATCAGCTTATTACTTCAGTAAAACCAATAATGGACAGAGAAATTACTATGCGGATTTATATATTATTTTATCATGCGTAGATATACTACCTTTTGTCGCGTCACTATGGCTTATACTGACAAGACACGAAGACTTGGTGTCAAGCATAATGAAAGTATATAACAAAAGGCCGATGACATATTTCATAGTGCTAAATTCAACCATAGTTTTTATGATGGTTCTTGTTAAAAAGTTTTTATGACCAAATGATAAAACAAATCAATACGAAGACGATAGTACCGCGCGACAAAGATCTACAACATAATCTAAGTGTCCATCTCACAGGAAAAATAAAAATGCCATCAATTGATGTCATTGGTCGGATCACCGGTGCGGCTGGTGGGATCGACTCGACCACAAGCGTTGGTTCAGATACCCTATCGCAGGCGATCAATAGCGCTCATCTTTCAGCAATGGGCGCAGAATTGTTTACTGTTGTAGCTCCTCTGACAGCAGGTACGGTTGGTATGGTAGCGGCCGATCTCCAAATAAACAAATTGATTGCAGGCCATAATCAAGGCGCTTCCGTTAATACTCAAGTCGCCGATGTCATTACTTTGATCGGTGACATCAGTATCACCTGAAGGAGGCGGCCGACCAGCGGGTGAAGGCGCTCCAGAAGGTGGCGGTGGCCGACCAGAGCCTGCGCAAGGAGCGCCAGCGCGAGGCCTTGCGGCACTTGCGGGCTTCGGTGTCGGGCGCAGGTCCGCGCGGAAGGGGCGGAGGTGGCGCTGCGGCCGGGGATGACGGCGCAGGTCGACATCGCCACGGGCAAGCGCCGGATCGTCGCCTTCCTCCTCGATCCCCTCGAGAAACACGTCTCGGAGGCAGGACATGAACGATAGAACCAGAGGACAGGTCGCTTATTTCCGTACGTTGACAATGCACGTGTTATTTACCGTGTTTTATTTCACAATATCATCCTCATGTTCAAGATCGCATGCGGAAATAATCTTCAATAGATGTACAGACATAAAGGAATTTGTATCCAAAATCAAAAGCTTTTCCCCGACGAAAGACAAAGACACATTCGTTTACAAGCTGGATGGACATCAGATATTTAAAGTGCATATTTCTGATGAAAGTGCTGTAATAACTACTGTAAGAGGCAACCCGACGTATTCAGTCGAGAATGTCAAGGGGATTTTTATGGAAACATATGATCACATCGAACAATTGCCGGATGATTCCTCTATCATCAGATACATAGTAGTGACTGATATAGTGGGAGGCAGTTCTATTATTCATGCAACAAGAAGCCCTGATGGAAAAATAAAAAGAATAGACGTTGAAAGAAATCAAATAAATCGACTCTGCAGGATAAATTGAACCTCATTGTTAGGAGAAGAAAATGGCACAAACTGTTGATGGCGGCCCGGTCAAAATCATCGTTAGCGGGAGCCACCAAGATGCACTGGTGAATTATGCTCATAAGTTGATCGACACCGATGCTCGGGTCGACCGCTCGATTGTCATAACCGGGCACGGATTTCATCGCGGGTCTAACGATGTGGTTGCGACCGACAACCCAAATGATCTACCTGTTCCGTTGCTTATCAGCATCTATAGCGTGCTATATGACGATTCTACAAATAATAGACAGAAACCACTAGGTGTTGCCAACGATCAGTCGGGCGCAACTTCACGGCCTGTCGGGCGACCGCGGGGGACAAGGCTACCGTCTCCTCGTCTCCTTGCATCGCGCGCAGGTCCGCGCGGAGGGGGCGGACATTGCACTGCGGCTGGGGATGCCAGCGCAGGTCGACATCGCCACCAGCCAGCACTGGGCGATCGCTTTCCTCTTGAATCCCATCGAGAATCATGTCGAGGAGGCCGGGCATGTCGGTAAAACTTTATAGAAAATCGGCCGCCATCTCCCCAATATCCGTCTGGATTGTCAAATTTCTGATTGCAACATCTCGATCATATTTTCTTGTAGCTATAATTTTTTTCACTGCCATTCCGAGACATTCATACGCCAAAAACAGGAATACACCATTTTACTTGTTTGCTTTAGGGTGCTGGAAAAAATCAGATGGAGAAATTATCGATCGCTTGTGCTTTGACTCAAAGGGCACAGTTACCGGAATTACATCAAAAACCGGCGAAGCATTTTCCGAAAATGGTATTTTCCAGGCCACATCAACCTCTATCACAATCATGGGGTTTCCCGGAAATGGGTGGCCCTCTCCAAATGAAGTAGATAAATGTAAATACAATGTTTCAATAGACAATTCCAAATTACGATTCGAAGATTGCGGATTAAATGGCACTTGGGAAAAGACAAGCCTAAAGTAAAATCAATGCGTCATTACTCTTGCATGGAGATGACAAATGGATAACACACAAAGAATTGGCAATGTGACAATTGACTATACTGGTGTTCCGGCAAATATGTTATCGTCGGTGAAATCAACATTTGCAACGCTTTACGGCGACGCGCAAACGTCAGATTTGATACAAGGACAGAATACCAGCTATCGAATTGCTTTTTCAAACGGCGATCCAGCTAAAAATGCAACAACGAGCGGCGGCGGGGAGAATGCAGTCACAACGTTTAATATTAACAATATGCATCCCGATGGTGCCGGGGGCGTTGTAATGATAAATTCAAATGGTGTAGCCAAGCCCTTTGAGATCACCGCAGTGCATGAAGCAGTACACGTAGAATTCCCAGACCTTTCTGGGGACACGAGGATTGGGCACGACAATGCAGTCGGCGATTATTTATTTAGGACCATAACTATAGACACGGCAAACAGGTTGTTTGGAAATCATGATAGTGATGAAAATGCCGCGCGCACTAGTGATTTAGCTGGTGCAAATCAAAATGACGCGTTTTTGGCAAGCGGCATAAAATTAGATCAAATCAATAATACCGCACAAGCAATAAATATCCTTAGGGATGGAAACAGCGGTATTAAGCAATTTCTATCGCCTAAGGCGCAAAAAGATGAATATGACGCCCCAGATATTGGTGAGGCTGGTGCATATAAATATAAAATCCAAGACGAAGACGGTAACAACAGTATCGCCGACTATAGTACAACAGGTGTTGAAAATTCGGTCTACCATTACGATCAGAGTGGAAATCTACAATCTGTCGATATATATGCTGGTGGAAATTATAATTTTGACGGCGCAAATATAAATATTATGTCAGGTGAATTAATAAACATTTCTGGGACAGGGGACGTTATTCAACTTCAGAGCAACGCCGACAATCAGATCGGCGTGTTTGGCCAAAACCAAACCGTCAACGGCGACACGGGCAACGACGTAGTCAACCTCGGCGGTGACGGAACCACGGCAACCGTCAACGGTGGCGGCACTGTAGGCCTTATTAACAATGGACAAAGCCTGATGCTCGGCGACAGCGGCTCGACCGTCAACACCGCGCCGGCTGTTGTGAACGAGGTCATCAGCGGATCGGGTGAAGGCATCAACCTCACCGCCAACTCGGCCGCGAACATCGACGGCTCTGGTAATACGATCAATCTCAACACCGGCGACAGCATTGCCGTCCATGGCGGGGGAAACACCATCAACGGGGGCGCCGACGAACGCATCTACATCGGAAATACAGACGGTAATCCCGATACACTTAATGTCAGCAATGACCGTGAGAATTCGGATGCGATCGATCACCAGACCACCGGGATCTTCTTCGGCCCCCAAACGCAGGCGTCTCTCAACGGAACGGGCGACGGATACTCATCGGCGCCGGGGGACCAGATCACGTCCCCGGATGACTTCATGAGCGATTACGAAGGAAACGCGCCTTTCGACAACGGATACTATAGCGGGGATGATCCAAGCAGTTCTGGTCAAGGAGACGATCCAGGCGGCTCGGACGGCTCCACCAGCCCCGGAAGCCCGGACGGCTCGGATGGGTCGGACGGCTCCATCAACCCCGGCAGCGCGGACGGCTCGGACGGTTCCACCAGCCCCGGCAACTCGGACGGCTCGGACGGGTCAATCGGTGCGGACGGCGGGGACGACGGAGGTTTCTTTGGTGGCTTCGGCGACCCGCTGATCCTCGACCTCGCCCACGGCGGCGTTCAGACCGTGAACGCCGACCATTCGCCCGCGCGCTTCGATATGGGGAACGACGGCCGCCGGGTTCAGACAGGATGGGGAACGCCAGGCGAAGGCTATCTCGTCGACCTTCCGAGCGGTGCCCAGACCCCGACCGATGCTGCCGATCTCGTGCCGACCTTCGAAGCCCTACGAGCGGCGGATACGAATCATGACAGCGTGCTCGATGCGCATGATGCGGGCTGGAGCAACCTGAAGGTCTGGGTCGATGCGTCCGGGACCGCGGTATCGGACCCCGGTTCGCTCCACTCCCTGGGCGATCTGGGCATCGTGTCTATCGATCTGAACGCCACGCCGGATGGTCGCCCCGATCACGGAAACACGATCTTGGCCGACGGGAGGTTCACGTGGGCCGACGGCTCTCGCGGCGACATCGCGGACGTCGCCTTGCGGTTCCGGACGAACCCGTCGCCGGTCTCGAACGGCGCGGCCGCCATCGATCCCGGAACCCAGACGCAGGCGTCGCAGCTCGTCGCGGCGATGTCGACCTTCGGCGTCAACCCGGCTGCCGAAAGCACGGTGCAGACCGCCCCGCCATCGGGTCAAATCGCCCTGACGGTCGATCCGACCGCCGCGCAAGCGCGCAGGCTGGCGGCCTAGGCTGTCCGGAATGGCGTCTCCCGGCGGCCGCGTCCTCCAGCGTCTGCTGGGCCGTGACGATCACCTCGGCGGTGCGGGCGGCGAGCGCCTTGCCGGCTTCCGAGGAGCCGGCCTGCACCACGACCGGATGCCCCTGCGGCGCACGCGGCACGTTGAGGGGGCCGCGCACCGAAACATGCGCCCCCTCGTGCGCGAGGAAGTGCAGCCTTTCGGGATCGAAGAAGCGCCCGGATTCGCGATCGCGCACGAAGGCGTCGTCCGCGTAGGAATCCCACAGGCCGCGCACGACATCGACGAACTCCTCCGCCCTGGCATATCGGTCGGCATGGGCGAGGTGGCTCGCGCGGCTGAAATTCCAGGCCTCGCGCGGGTCGGCGGAGGTGACGAGGTTCCAGCCCGCGCGGCCGCCGCTCAGATGGTCGAGGAAGGCGAACTTGCGCGCGACGTGGAACGGCTCGTTGTAGGTCGTGGACGCGGTCGCCACGAGGCCGATGCGCTCCGTGACCGCCGAGAGGTGAGACAGCAGGGTCAAGGGCTCGAACTGGCCGACATAGCGGATCGCCGTCCGGCTCAGGGCCTCGAGGTCGTCGCCCCGGACGCTGACCCCGTCGGCGAGGAAGATCAGGTCGAACTTCGCCGCCTCGGCCGTGCGGGCGATCTGCCGGTCATGGGCGGCGTTGATCCCGGCATCGGCCTGCGACGACGGATGCCGCCTGCGGCGACATGGTGTCCGCCGGGATACAGGAACGCGCCCAGGCGCATGCGGTCGCGGCGTCCCATGCCCGTCGCCGCCTCACGCCGATCCGACGCGATATTGGCGCGGCGGCGCCGCGCCGGAGATCGCGAAGGCGCCGACGGAGCGGTCCCGGTAGATCCGCGGATTGTGCGAGGCGATGGTGCGGGCGTTGCGCCAGTAGCGATCGAGCCCGGTTCCGACCTTGACCGCGGAGGCGCCGAGCGCGTCGAACAGGCTGGTCGTCGCGGTCAGGATCAGGTCGGTGACCACGCCGACCGCCTGGTTGACCTCGACATCGGCGAGCGTCGCCTGTCGCTCCGCATCCGGCGATCCGGCACGGTGCGCGTCGTAAACCCTCTGCAGCGCCTCGGCGGCCTTGAGCACGATCGCGCCCGCCGCGTAGGCGTTGGCCCGAACGCGGCCGACGACCGCCTGGATCTGCGGATCGTCGGCCGTCCGCCCGGCATTGCCGTGGCTGTAGACGCGGGTGCGCTCGGCCACCAGCCGCGCCACGTCGTCGGCCGCAGCCCGGCCGACGCCCGCCAGCGTCGCCAGGTGCACGAGCTGGAAGAACGCCATGGCATAGGGGAAGCGGGCGGGATCGGGCTTGATCAGGCCCGGATCGAGCACCACGCCCTCGAAGGTCGCGGTGCCGCTGGCGGTGAGCGCCTGCCCGAATCCGTCCCAATCGTCGACGATGGTCACGCCGGGCGCGCGCACGGGCACCGCCGCGGTGACCGGGCCGCCCGCTTCGTCCTCGGCCGAGAGGTGGATGTAGTCCGCGAACAGCGAGCCGGTCGTGTAGAATTTCCGGCCATCCACCACATGGGCGCCGTCACGCCGGCGCACCACCGTGTCGAAGGCGCCGACCTTGGCCGGCCCCGTTTCCGAGACGCCGCTGCCGATGGTCTCGCCGGCTCCGATCCGCCCGATCCAGGCCGCGCGCCATTCCGGCGACGACGAGCAGAGCGCATCCTCGGTGAAGCCGAAATGGGCCCGGAGCGCATTGGTGACATTGGAATCCGCGACCGACAGCTCGACCAGCAGGGCGAACAGCTCGGGCAGGCTCGCGCCGTGGCCGCCCTCGGCCGGCGCGAGGCGCAGGGTGGTGAAGTTGGCTTCCCGCAACCAGCCGATCTCGGCATGAGGCAGGCGACGGCTGCGGTCCCGCTCGACCGCCGTGGCGCGGATCTCGGCGAGGACCGGGCGGAACCGGTCCGCGAGCTCCTCGTAGCGCCCGCTCGGCCCCGCACCCCAGCCTGCATCCGTCTGTGACATGAACACGATTTCCCGATTCCGGCCGACTGCGCGACAGAGCGACCGATAAATCGATGAATTGCCCTCCAATCTCAAGCCGAGCATCGTGCAAGCACATGTTTTTGGAATGTCTGCCCTGGCTTTGAGGAGAGCAAGGTAGTTTTGTTTCGATCTGTGCCGACAGGAAAGAAGACGTTTTCCCGGTCCAGATCCGGATCATCAAGCTCGGACCGATCGCTCGGCAGGATCTCAGTATTATCTGCATACCGCCGCTCACGAACAGACAGGAGACCTATTCTCTCCGACGAGCCGATCGAAGAAGGCGCTTCCACGCATCCGGGGAAAATCGAAACCGTGGTTTCTTGATCCGACGCCCTTGCTCGACTTCAATACGCGAGCCGGCGAGCGGCGGGCGGGCCCGAGACGGCGTGGCCGCCGCCGTATCGGCCTCTCTCCCGCCTTCCAGCCGATGTGCGAGCCTTCGATGACCGACGAGACCCCGTGGCGGATCGCGCCCTCCCGCCGTTCGCTCCTCCGCACCGGGCTCGGCGGAGCCGCTGCCCTGGCGCTCGGTGCGCCGGCCGTACGCGCGGCGCCGCGCGAGGTGAAGATCAGCATGCAGCGCTCGTCGGTGCTGTTCACGGTGCTGAAGGTGAAGGGCACGCTCGCCGAGCGGCTCGCCCCGCTGGGCTTCACGCCGTCCTGGCACCTGTTCACCAGCGTGATCGAGCCGATGAATGCCGGCGCCGTGGATATTCATGCGGACGTCGCCGACGCCGTGCCGATCTTCACCCAGTCGGCCAAGGCGCCGCTCACCTTCTACGCCCGCGAGCGGGGCGCGCCCGCGGCCGAGGCGATCATCGTGCCGGCCGACTCCGCGATCCGCACGATCGCCGACCTGAAGGGCAAGACGGTGGGCGTCTCCCGCGGCTCGGGGAGCCATTACGTGCTGGCCGCCGCGCTCAGGCGCGCCGGCCTGACGTTCGCCGACATCAAGCCCGCCTACCTCCAGGCGCCGGACGGAGCCGTCGCCTTCGATCAGGGCAGCCTCGACGCGTGGTCGATCTGGGACCCGTTTCTGGCCTTCGCGGAGGCCAAGCGCCCGGTGCGGGTCATCGCCGACGGCGGCGGGCTGACGAGCTACCACCGCTATTATCTGGCGAACGACAGCTTCGTCGCGGCACAGCCCGAGGTGGTGGCGACCGTCTACCGCTCCCTGGTGGAGGCCGGTGCCTGGATGAAGGCGAACCCGGAGGCGGCCGTGGCGCTGCTCGCCCCGATCTGGGGCGACCTGCCGCCGGCGGTCGTCGCCGCAGCCAACAGCCGCCGGACCTACGCCGTCGAGCCGGTGGAGCGCGCCCAGCTCGGCGAGCAGCAGGCCATCGCCGACGTGTTCTACGAGGCCAAGCTCATCCCCCGCCGGATCGACGCCACCGACGTGCCGATCTTCCAGCCCCCCGTCGGCCGGGGCTGACGCCGTGACCCATGCTCCCCGTTTCGGCATCTGGGCCGCCGTCCACGGCTCCCGCGCCTCCCACCACGATCCCGACGAGCCGGACGATGCCGGCTGGGAGCGCAACCGCGCCCTGGTGCTCGAGGCGGAGGCGCTCGGCTTCGACACGGTGCTGGTCGCCCAGCACACGATGAACCCCTACGATTCCGGGCGCGACCAGCTCGAGGCCTGGACCGGGGCGGCGGCGCTCGCGGCGCTGACCCGGCGCATCGAGATCATCGCGGCGATCAAGCCGGGACTGTACCACCCGGTGGTGCTCGCCAAGATGGCGCTGCAGATCGAGCATATCAGCGGCGGGCGCTTCGCCCTGAACCTCGTGAATGCGTGGAACAAGGCGGAGTTCGAGCGGGCCGGCCTGCCCTTCCCGGCCCATGACGACCGCTACGCCTACGGCCGCGAATGGATCGGCCTCGTGGACCGGCTGATGCGCGGGGAGACCGTGACCTTCGCGGGTGCGCACTTCCAGGTCGAGGAGTATCGGCTCCGCCCGGCCGGCACCTTCCGGCCGCGGCCGACCATCTATCTCGGCGGCGAATCCGAGCCGGCCCGGGCGTTGGCGGCCGACCACGCCGACGTGTGGTTCATCAACGGCCAACCGCTGCGGGACGTCGCGGCCTTGATCGCCGACCTGCGCCAGCGTCCCGCCGCCAACGGCCCCTTGCGCTACGGGCTTTCGGCCTTCGTGATCGCCAGGGACACCGATGCCGAGGCGCAAGCCGAGCTTGCCCGCCTCCTCGCCCTCGCAGAGCGCGACGCGCCGTTGCGGGCCGACACCCGCGCCCGGACCGATCAGGCGAGCGTGATGTTCGCCAAGACCGATGCCGCCGCCTCGCGGCACGTCGGAACCAATGGCGGCACCGCCGCCGGGCTGGTGGGCAGCTACGACACGGTGGCCGAGCGCATCCGCGCCTTCCACGCCGCCGGCATCGACCTGTTCATGCTGCAGTTCCAGCCGTTCGAGGCGGAGATGCGCCGCTTCGCCGAGCAGATCCTGCCGCGCGTGCGCTGAACCGGAGACCATCGATGAGCGGCCGCCAGCTGCACCTCAACGTCAACCTGCTGCATTCGGGCGTCTACCCGTCCGCCTGGCGCCTGCCGGACAGCCGGCCGGACGCCTTCGTCGACGTCGACCACTTCGTGCGCGTCGCTCGGATCGCGGAGCGCGGCAAGCTCGACGCGATCTTCCTGGCCGACACACCCGCGATCAACGACCGGATCGACCACCGACCGTTCAACGCCCTCGAGCCGACCGTGGTGCTCGCGGCCGTGGCGGCGGCGACGCGCCATGTCGGCCTCGTGGCCACCGCCTCGACGACCTACAACGAGCCCTACAACCTCGCCCGCCGCTTCGCGAGCCTCGACCTCGTGAGCCGCGGCCGGGCCGGGTGGAACGTGGTGACGACGGCCGACGCCGCCGCCGGCCGCAACTTCGGCTTCGCGGGCGCCTCGGCGCACGGCGCGCGCTATGCCCGGGCGCGGGAGTTCACCGACCTCGTCCACGCCCTGTGGGACAGCTGGGAGGACGACGCGTTCGTCGGCGACAAGGCGAGCGGCCGCTTCGTCGACGCCGCCAAGGTCCACGCCGTGAATCATTGCGGCACGCACTATTCGGTCGCCGGGCCGCTCACGGTGCCGCGCAGCCCGCAGGGACGCCCGGTGACCTTCCAG
>NZ_JAKSYQ010000287.1:0-1110 GCF_022829665.1 Methylobacterium sp. E-041
CGCCTACCGTGAGTAGGCGTAGACGGAGGCTGCGGATGCGACGGGGCCTGCGACGGTGGAGAAGACGCTGACGACCTTGGAGACTTCGGTGAAGGGGGCGTTGGAGACGTAGACGAGGTCGCGGTTTCGCATGCGGAAGGCCTGGGAGGTGAACAGGCTGTTGGGGTCGCGCATGTCGATGCGGTAGACCACCGGGACCACGGGTGTGGTCAGGAGCGGCGAGGCCGGGTTGAGGCGGCGCACGACGGCGGCCGGCTCGAAGCGGAACACGAAGGTGCCGGCCGGGTCGGCCTGGAAGTCGGACAGGCCGCGGGCCTTGGCCAGGGCCTGGGCGAGCGTGATGCCCTCGGCCGAGAACGGCAGCTCGGTGGCGTTGCCGAGCGCGCCGACCGCCAGGAAGGTCTGGGGGTCGCGCACCAGGGTGAGCACGTCGTTGGGGCGCAGGTAGATGTTCTCGCGCGGGTTGGCCACCAGGGTCGTCATCGGCACGGTGGTGGTGCGGTCCCCGCGCGAGAGGCGCACGAAGGTCTCGGAGACGGGCGAGCGCACGCCGCCGGCGGAGGCCACGACGTCGAGGAGGCGGTCGCCGCCGGTCGACAGCGGCAGGCGGGCGCCGGCGACCGCCTCGCCGGTGACGGTGACGGCCTGGGAGATCGGCTTGGTGACCGAGACCAGCACCTGCGGCTGGATCGCCTTGCCGGCGAGCTCGTTCTCGATCAGCGTCTGGACGTCCTGGGTGCGGCGTCCGGCGACGTGGATGCGCCCGGCATAGGGCACCGAGATCGCGCCGTCGCGGCCGACGGCCTGCTCGGGGATCAGCGCCGACTTCGAGCCGGCGGAGAAGCGGTCGGCGACGAGCGGGCCGGAGAACAGGCCGCCCGACCCGGCCTCCCAGACCGAGACCGAGACGTAGTCGCCCACGCCGATCACCGGCTCGATCGAGGGGCGCTTGTCGCCGAAGGAGGCCAGCAGGCTGTCGAGCGGGCGCCCGCGCAGGGCCTCGATCACCGCCGGGGTCACGTCCACCAGCTCGTAGCGCGCCAGCAGCCCCTCCGGCGTCGACAGCTCCGCCCCCGCCTCCACGGCACGCGCCGTCGGACCCGAAGCCGG
>NZ_JAKSYQ010000289.1:0-13892 GCF_022829665.1 Methylobacterium sp. E-041
TATCCGAGGTGCCCGGCTGCGCATTCCACGCGCTTACGGGTCCACGATCGAACGGATCGAAACGAGCTTGAGCTTGGTTCTTCCATTCTCCGGTCGACCGACGGGAGAAGGCTGTCGCTTCTGGCGGCATGCGAGGAGAACCATCTTGCGCTCATCCATCATTGCCGCCGCCCTGTTCGCCGCGCTCGGCGCAGCGTCGCTCTCCACGTCCGCCTCCGCTGCACCGATGGGCCCGTCCGCCGCTGTGGCCGCACCCGCCGAGCTGGTGACGAATGTCCGCATGGAGCGCCGGATGATGCATCGTCGTATGATGCGCCGGCCGATGATGCGCCACCACATGATGCGTCGCGGTGGTGGCCGGACCATTGGGACGAAGAAGGGGCTCTAACTCCCAGGCTCTGAACCCCCCCCCCCTCCCCCCTGCATTATCCCCAGATCGCCCGGCAGCTGCCGCCGGGGATTTTTCCGTACCCACGGCCTTCGCTCCAGTACTGCTGGCACATGGATCGCTTACGGCCACGGCGTGGGGCACTTCCGTTTCACGCTCATTCCTACCCGAGTCGCACTTAGCCCCGCCGGCATCCGCCGCGCGGGGCTCTTTCGTTCTCCGTTGACTAGCTCGCGTTACGCCCCGGCTTTCCAAGAGGTTCCTCTGGCCCCGACATCACTTGAGCCCGACCGGCAGCTGTCGCGGCGGGCTTTTTCGTGCCTGCACCCTACCGGCCGGCCTCCCGTACCGGCGCCCCAAAAGGCCGCCCCGGGCGGTCCCGCCGGAAGGTCTAATTCCCGTACCGGATCCAGGTTTCGCCGATCGCCTCGACGCGGCGCGCGTTGATCATCAGCGCCCTGCGGTAGTCGACGCGGATCCCACAGCGTAGCCCGGCTTCGGGCTGTTGCCATCGACTCGAGGCTGAACCTGATCCGAGGCCTTAAAGCGTGCCCCTTTCAGCGGCATCGGTTCGCACCCATGAGCTACCATTGATAAGGTGACCATCGGGCACCTCTCGTCCGATTTGCAGTTACAATGCTCTTGCCGGTCCTTATGGGCGGCCTGTGTGATCATGCATTCTGTGCCAACATAAATTACTATTTCGATGCCGCATGAACGGCAGAAATCTTTCACGACGCGCATGGTTTCCTGTTCACACCCAGAAAAAACGATGGGCGATTTTCCTATA
Organism: Methylobacterium sp. E-041; assembly: GCF_022829665.1. Classification (NCBI taxonomy): domain Bacteria; kingdom Pseudomonadati; phylum Pseudomonadota; class Alphaproteobacteria; order Hyphomicrobiales; family Methylobacteriaceae; genus Methylobacterium; species Methylobacterium sp. E-041. The sequence goes on from NZ_JAKSYQ010000289.1 coordinate 1,179, forward strand.
AAGCCCGATACGCGGCAAACCGTTCCAGAGGATATTCGTCTCCATATCCTCGAAATCGCCTGATTTGCACGATCGCCGGCTAAACATATGATAAAAGATTACTTCGTGGCCGCGAGTGCTACGCAACCTCTATCATTTGTGAAGCTAAACAAGTGCTCTCGCCGGATGTGGGCCGGCGGGGAGGGGCGCGGGCGCACCGGCGCAATGCGGCGCCTAGGCCTCATCGAGCCAGGAGGTTTCCGCGATTACGCACAGCGCCTGCAGAGCTTGCTTGCGACCCTCTATTGTCTTGATCTTCGACCAAAGGCTCAAGCATTCTTCAGCGGTAAGGGCTCCATCTACGAACGATTCGCAGGCAAAAAATCGCTCGGAGGGAATGCCGAGGGCTCGAGCTAGATTGTCCAGCATCGCCCGATGCGTTTCGCAGGAGCTTGTCATTACGAGACAAATACCCCGACGAAGAAGATTGTTCTCTCTCATATCACATTTTTTAGCCGGCACATTAGTCCATTTGCACTAGTATGGTTTTGAGTATGTGGCGCCTGCCCTAGTGTCATTAATGCGCGTTAGCGCCCCAAACGCCTTGAAGCTGGGGGAACGGTATGATTTTCGTCACGAACGCTGAGGGGGAGGTGACCTACGTCAGCCCAGAATGGTGCGCGTTCACAGGGAGAGACGAAGCTTCAGGTGCGAGTCATGGCTGGTTGAATTCTGTTCACCCGGAGGATCGGGAGATCGCGATCAGCTTCCTCAGCAGCGTCCATGCTGAGCAGATGGAGTACACGTTTCGCCACCGGCTCCGTCGGGCCGACGGGAGTTACGCCTGGGTCGTCGGCGGAGCGATACCGTCATTCGGCCCCCCAGGACGCACCTTCCTCGGGTATTTTGGGGTCGCTAACCGAAATCGCTTCAAGTGGCTCTGAACCCTTCACCGCCTACGGAACGCTCGCGCGCTTCGTCCCGCCTCCGGGGCATCCGGCTACGAATCCAAGGTCTGTGTTGGAACTCGTCGCTGACCATTTGCTGATGGCACATGGGCTCATCGAGCAGGACCACGCCAGGGAAATGCTGCCGGTGCTGCGGCAGGCCCTGATGACGGCAGGCAGGCTTCTGGCTCGGAACATATCTGAGGCCGATCAGAGTGGTCGTTTTCACTGACCCGGGCAGGCATATCTGCTGCAAACCCTCCAGAAATCGTTCAACCTTGCCGTGCCTGCCGATTGACGAGCACGTCGGCGAACGGCTTCGAAAGCACGTGGCGACCCGACGCCTCGTAGATCTCCACCGTCCAGGACGACCAATCGCGCGGCGTTGCGCCGAGCATCAGGTCCAGCGCGACGCGCTCCGCGTGCGCGCGCATCAGCGCCCACGTCGGCAGCCGCTTGCCCTGGAGGTCGGCCACGAACTCGTGCCCGTCTGTGCAGTGGAAGCGGTAAAGCGGTGTCGGCATTGGCCTTCTACCCCGCCCTCCACGCCATCTCACCGCTGCGCGCGTGGCCATCGTCGCCATGGTTGAACCGTCATAACGCATGCTGTTTGTTCCTGATCCGTTCTTGCCGGACCTGGACCCGCGATGCCCCCCCCGCCCCTCGAAGCGACTGTGGAGATCCGGTCGCTATCTCGCCGCGCCGTTCGTGGCCGCGGAGCCAGAGCGTAGGTGGACACCCTCGGAGACATCGCAGGCGATCGCGTCGTGGTGGAGTGCCTGTCGTGCCGCCGAAGGGGCGTCTACGCGACAGACGGCCTTGTGGCTCGGTTCGGACCTACGGTGCAGCAGCTCGATGCGCTCCGGCACCTGTCGGGCTCGTGCCGGCATCAGCGCCGCCCAGGGTCGCCGCCCGAGCGCAAATACGAAAGCGCGTGTCAGGCCCGGCTCATCCTACCGCCCTCGAAACAACAGATCGTGCCGACGCCGATCCAGCGCGGCCTGAACGTCGAGACCTGGACGACGTCGGGCTCGATTCAGTGGCACTTGGCGACGGTGTGGAGCATCGAGCTCGGCCACCTCGTGCTCGATGCCGTGGCGACGCTCTACCCGGACCATGAGGTCACCCTGCGTCAGGCCTGCCGGGTCATTGCAAAGCGCGAGAAGCCGGATTGAGGTTTGCCCCGCTCATGCCAGCCGCGCCAACACTTCCGCCGTAAGCAGCAGCAGGCCCCCGAGCCGATCGGGTCGGGCTGCAAGCTGGGGCGGTTTATACAACCTATAATTGCATGCCTGAAGGTCGAGGCCGGGGCTCGCAAGAGGTGCCTGAACCCCAGTTTCGATGGGCAAAATAGCAGGGCATCGACCTCCAACGGCTAACCATTGCAGCCGATTCAAGCCCGTTAATCAATTCTAAGTAGATCGCATCCATCGCATAGTTCGCGCATAAGTTGTGTTTCAGGATAGCACGCGCATAATCGTGCGACGGCAGGCCGACCTGCCGCGATCGTTCAGGATGATCGACGACGGAAAACATCCTGCGCCGGGCGACAGCACGTTTTGGACACGCACCTACCAGACAGCATTCGGAAGGAGACAAACCGTGAAGACTACGACGGACCCCATCGACCTCGCCGCCAAGATCCTCACGAGCTACGTCGCCCACAACTCTGTGCCCGCCACGGGGCTGCCGGACCTGATCCGCATGGTTCACGACTCGATTACGGGGCTGACCATTCCGCCGAAGCCGGCGCTGACGAAGCCAACCAATGCGGAGATTCGCAAGTCGATCTCGCCGGACGCCATCATCAGCTTCGAAGACGGCAAGCCCTACAAGGCGCTGCGCCGGCACCTGACGCTGCGCGGACTGTCGGCCGAGGCCTACCGTGCCAAGTGGGGCCTGCCGGTCGACTATCCCCTGGTCTCGGCCAGCTACAGCGCGCGCCGCTCGGTGATCTCCCGCACCATCGGGCAGAACCAGCGCCTGCGCTTTCAGCAAGCGGCGGAGTGATCCGAAGACCTGCTCGACGGTTCCTATCGACACCGCGCCGGTCTGCGCTAAGCGGGGAGGTGTCGGTCGGCATCACTGGATCGTATCGGGACTGGCCATTAGCCCGATGCTCCGTGGCCGCCATCAGCCCGGCAAACCATCTGCGTAACCGTGGTCGGGAGAATTTATCGCTCGATAGGATTTGTCGATGGTGGGTCGTAGCGATCCTTGAGCTCGGCAAGCCCCGCGTCAGTAATCCTGTACTCGTTGAGGTCCTTTTCCGGGGCCGTCCGCCCGGTGGCGACGACCATGCCCAGCACCTCAAGGCGCCGCATGTAGGCGGTCAGTTTGTAGAAGCTTGCCCCGGTCTGAGCCAGGGTCTGAAGGCGGTAGAGGCTGCCCGGTGGAAGCTTGTGCATCGGTCTGCAGCTCTTGGGTCAGAGCTGCACCGCCTCGATATCGTCCTCGTAGATCGAGTCCGGCTGGCAGGCGTGCCAGTGCTTCTTCTCATCGGTCTGGCCTTTGCGACCCCAGCAGTAGCCGGCTTGCGCCAGGCGGCCGCTCAGACGGTCGCGGAGACGGCATTGCTCTCGGGCGACGTCCGCGTCTCCTGAGCCCTCACACGCCTGCGAGGCCTTACTTTCAGCCGTCAGCAGCTCCGGGACGGTCGGCATCTGCTGCTGTGCGCTGGCACCTCTGGCCATAGCGACGAGAGCGAGGGCGATCAGGACTGTGCGCATGCAAGCAGGATAGCCCCAGGGATGGGGTTGTCGAGGCGCGTTGAGGGCACCGAGGTCCGCATCATGGGTCGACGCTCGACTGATCAACACGCTGGCCTGTGAGCAGCGCAAGGGCGACGCAACCAAGAACGACGGCTTTTACGACCTTGGCAATGCGCCTGCGCAGCCCGAGGCGGCGACGTGATGCGTTCGGATGGCTCAGGGATTGACGGGATCCGCCGCCCAACGGCAGTCTCGCGTTTAGGGTGCGTTGCGAAGGCGTTGCTCTGACCCACTCGCACGGTGGTCGACAACAGCGAGAGCCGGCGGCTTCCATCCTGGAGCGTGGCCGGTGGTTTTTGTGAATTTCAAGCACACCGCCCTAGGGAGAATAGTAGGATCTACCGATCTCGGGATATTATCGGCAACTCAACTTTTGATCTGACTTAATCGGCTGTCGAACCTTGAAAATATCCACCAAAAAATTCTTTTACTTGCTCCCGGGATGCCTAATAGGTTTGAGTCAACCGGTGGTCGCCAGGGATCACGCTGAAGATTTAGACCACTATGCAATGGTGGCGGCAGCGTCAATCTTTGCAGAGAGCAGGTGCCCAGGATTTCGCGTGAACGCGGGGCGCCTAACTACCTTAAGGATGGATAGCGCTATTTCCAGCGCTGAAGAGCCGCTGATCGAAGCCAAACTCCGCAAATGGTCTATCGAGGTTCGGCAGGCATACACTCGGAACGGCGACGAAAACTGGTGCTCTGAGATTTATGGCTTACTCGGCCCAAATGGCACAATGGCCAAAAGCGTGCTCTCAAGATAAAGGTCAGCCGTTACGACGAAGGCGAGGGCGACGAGTGGGGTTGTCGAGGCTTCCACCCGCGGAAGGTAAGCTCACTGCCTGTACGCCGGAAGCCAGCACCATTTTTGCCGATAGGTCGTTCAGCAGCCGATGCAGACGCGCGGATCCCACCTGAATTCCTTGATATGAATTTCCTGAAGGCGCCGAGCTTCTGTCGTCACGCTCAACTCTGGCAGAGCCACCGTCTCGATGCTCCTACTGGTCACCGATCGGCCCTGAGCGGAACCATTGCTTCTACCGTCCGTGTGAAGTGTTTTATAGCGAAGCTTATGCGCGCTACTCTTCTAAACGCCAGACCGGGCAAAACCGTTCACACTGCTCAAAATACGCAGTATGCGTAGAAAACTTCAAGTTCGTAAGATCCCCACCGCCTAGTTGGCGGTACTACTATTGATCAGGGGCAGCAGCCGGATCTGCGATGGGGAACTCAGGTCCTTCTGCTCTGGCTTTGATGCTATGAGCTGCCCAATTTGCCGTCGTCCGACACCCGACGCACACAGATCGCAGGACGCGCAGATCACGGCCTGCTATGGCCAAATCGAACTTCTCCATCTTGATCCGCGCCGCTCTATTCGCCGCTTCGATATTCGGGAGCGCAGCGGTGGAGACTGAGATCTCTGGCAGGCTTTCAACTGATTTAAGGGGCGGTTGTGGGTGGATAGCAGCGACCCGCTTTTGGGATATGGCTGGACTGGCGATAAATTGGACCGCGATCAGCACGACAACCGGAAGGCGCATCCTCGAAGCTCCGAGAGCTGCGGGTCACTGCGCCGCATACGATCAACGGCGCACACCCGCCGATGACGCTGCTGCCTTATGGTTAATAAAAGCTTGTTGTGGCTGCGGACTCGTTCATTGGACTACCCAAGCTGCGCACAATTTACGACATTTGTGATGGCGCCTGCACCTCGCCATTCACCTCCAAAAGGAGGATGCCTTACCGCTTCCGAGGCGACGCTTGCGCCGCATCCCTCGATAAGCGAGCCGCCCTTTACCGAGCCAGGTTGGTCTCAGCCACGTTCACCGGCGGCCCTTCGGCAGGCATGGAGATGGGTTGACTCTGCCGGCTAGCGAAAGCCGCTCCGGCTTGCTTCCACTTTTTGCTCTGATTTTCAGACAGCGGGTGTTCCCTGAGATTGGAAGGCTGCGCCACACTGATCGATAGAAGTCCGACCCTTCCGGGCTCGCTCGGATCACCGCTTGTGATCGGCTCGGATCTAGAAGGCCATGAGCGCGACGGATGCAACAATCCCAGACGCGAAGACTATCATAAGCGCATTGTCGAAGCCGTTCGCGATAAGCACTGGGCTCGTCACGTAGGCCAAGAGGAAGCCGTCAATCCCTATGGCGAGGCGTTGCCCATTCACTCGCGATAGCCCTTCCGCTGCACGCGCTCGATCAATGCTCCACCTGCTGCTTAACGAACGAGCGGATCCCGTCCTTAGCGACCGCCTGCTCGAAAGCCTCGAAGGCGTCCTCATCGTTCGCGAAGGTACCAGTCCAGGTCGTGTGCCCGCCTTCGTGATCGACCACCTCAAGGGTCCATTCATCGTCAGTGCCGGCAAATCGGTAGATGTGAACCTGCACCATGACGCCATCGCGGGTGACGATGCCGCCGAGCGGAGAGTCCTCGATCTCCTGATCAGGGATGTCGGCCATCGGTCGTTCCTTCAGTTCGCACCCTCAGGGTACTCACGGTGCCGCACGTAGCCCTGGTCGACTCGAGCCTGGCTTGATCCCCTACCACGCGTTAAGCAGGTACCCGCCGGCCAGCACGAGGACGATGAGGGTCACGGCCGATATGCCGAACTTCCGCGGCGACCCAGACGCAGAGGGGGTGCTACGCCGCTTGGTCGTTCGGGGGCTGAAGACAACGATCTTCGGATCTGAAAGGTGCTGGGTCAGGCTGTGGGGCAGCCTGCGCTTCGATCGTCGCCCGAGCATACTCACCTCACTACGACCGCTTCGCCTTGCCGAGCACGGGGTGTATCAGAGATCAGGCACGTCCGCGTCGAGCCAGTCCGCCGCTGCTTTCAGGTTCGGGAACTTTTGCGCCTCGCTCGTGAAAGGCGCCGGAAAGGGCGGGCTGTCGGCGAGTGGTTCGGCTGTCCAATCGCCTTCGTACCCGTCCCGCGACACATCGCGGACCAGGCTGCCGACCACTTCGCCGTCGAGGATGAGATCGAAGCTACCAGGGGCGAGGCGTTTAAGGGTGTAGGGCATTGGCAAATCCTGGATCAAAGGCGCAGCATGAACCCCAGCTGCCTTGCCGGCCGCGGGTGTTGCCTGGAGTGGCAAAGGCTTCAGCGCTGCACCGCCTCGATATCGTCCTCATAGATCGAGTCCGGCTGGCAGGCGTGCCACTGCTTCTTCTCGTCGGTTTGGCCTTTGCGACCCCAGCAGTAGCCGGCTTGCGCCAGGCGGCCGCTCAGACGGTCGCGGAGACGGCATTGCTCTCGGGCGACGTCAGCATCTCCTGAGCCCTCACACGCTTGCGAGGCCTTACTTTCAGCCGTCAGCAACTCCGGGACGGTCGGCATCTGCTGCTGTGCGCTGGCACCTCCGGCCATAGCGACGAGAGCGAGGGCGGTAAGGGCTATGCGCATCCCGGCAGGATAGCAGCCGCAGGGTAGGTGTCGAGCTGAACGCCTTCATGAGCGGTCGCTCCTGGATGGAAGTCCTGAGCGGAGTGATCGCCGTGCTGGTGCCGGTGGCGGTCCTGCGGGACCTCGCAGCCTCGCGCGATCCTCCACCGGACGGATGACGTGTCCGGGCCTGCGCCCTAGGTACCTGCCCTCACAGAGACCGCTTAGCCCCGCCGGCATCCGCTGCGCGGGGCTTTTTCGTCATCCATTAACCAGCTCACGCTACGACCCGGCCATCGAAGGGGTTCCTCTGGCCCTGACATCACCTCAGCCCGCCCGGTTGCCGCCGGCGGGCTTTTTCGTGCCTGCCGCCTACCACGCAGCCTGCTAGGCCGGCACGCCAACGGGATGCCCCAGACGGTCCCGCCGAAAGGTCTGGTTGCCGTACCGGATCTAGGTGTCGCCGATCGCCTCGACACAGCGGGCCTTGATCAAAGGGCAGCCCTAGTAGTCGACGCGGACCACGCCGAGGGGCGGGTAAAGGCCGAACAGGCTGGTGGCCATCCAGCCGAGGGCGATGGTGTCCTCGCCGAACCAATCGAGGAAGTCGATCGCCGCCTCGCGTACCAGCGGGTTCGATGGCTGGCGCTTCGATGGCGCGATGCCGCCGGCCAAGGTGGCGTAATAGACGTCGTATCGGACCCTAGCAGCTACTTCGAAGACTCAAGCTTCGCGGGATATGAACTGTGTGTCGATCGCCTGAGTTGTCCCGCGGCAGAGGATCACTCAAGCGGCACGAACTTGTGCACCATTCTTAAACACTGAGATCAAGCGTTCCGGGTGACCGATCAGGTATCCCTGAACGGCATCGCAATCGAGCGCTCTTAGAAGGGCGAGCTGATTCGCATCCTCAACACCTTCAGCGATCGTCAGAATGTTCATGTCACGCCCCATCTGCGTGATCGCTTTGACGACCGCCATCGAATGCTTATCTTCCAAAGCTGCTGCAACGAAGCTGCGGTCGATCTTGATCCTGTCCAGCGGCAGGTCCCGCAGATGAGCAAGAGACGAGTACCCCGTCCCAAAGTCGTCCATCGCGATCTTGATGCCGAGTTCGCGCAGCGCCAACAAGGTGTGCGCAATTTGAGGCCCGTCCTCGACCAGTGCCGTCTCCGTCAGCTCGATCTCCAGTCTGCTCGCCGGCAGCCCACTTTTCGCCAGGGCGGAAGTGATATGAGCGAGCAGCATCGGCGAACGGAACTGCACGGCCGAGATGTTGACCGCGACATGCTGATCAGTTGGCCAAGCCACAGCCTGCCGGCAGGCCTCTTCCAACACCCAGCGCCCGATCGGCAGGATCAACCCCGTCTCTTCCGCCAACGGGATGAAGGTCGCCGGGGAGACGAGCCCCCGCGTCGGATGCGGCCAGCGAATAAGCGCTTCGAAGCCCAGGATGGTGTCGTCGGCGAGCGCCATGATGGGCTGGTACGCGAGATGGAACTGACCCTCGGACAGGGCGAACCGGATGTCGCTTTCGAGGAGATGCCGGTCGGCGACGGCCTCGATCATCCCAGGGGTGTAGCGTGTCGCACGACCTCGACCTTGGCGTTTGGCCTCGTACAGCGCGATGTCCGTACGCTGCATCAGATCTGTTGGGCTCGCCCGGTCCTCGGTGCTGCACACGCCGATGCTGCAGCCGATCACGATGGTCAGATCGTCGAACGCGTACGGCTTCTCGATCGCGATGACGATGCGCTCGGCCAAGCTCATAGCTACCTCGGCGTCCATACGAGCGATCAACGCCATTTCGTCACCGCCCAGGCGAGCGACGAAAGCGGTCTCCCCCGCCAGCTCGGACAGCCGTGATGCCACGCTGACAAGAAGGCGATCGCCGATCCCGTGACCGAAGGTGTCGTTGACGGCCTTGAACCGGTCGAGGTCGATCAGCAACAGCGTGGAGGGTTGCTCCTCCTCATGCGCTTGCGCCAGGCGTTCGAGCAGCGACCGACGGTTGGCCAAGCCTGTTAGCGGATCGTGATAGGCAAGCAGGGAGATCTCGCGCTGCGCCTGTTTTGCTTGCGTGATGTCGTCGAAGGTGAGCACCGCACCATCCTCGATGGGCTGGCAAGCGATGGACAGGATCCGGCCATCCTCGAAGCTGTGCTCGACGCGAGTCTCGTCGTCCCTGGCCATCCAGGCTCGGTGGTTTGCCAGCACCCTGGCGACGCGGTCTGCCTCCCAACCATTCGCCCGACCCACACCCTCGAGGAAGGCTGCCAAGCTCATTCCTCTGGCCATGTCGCTTGGCGCGAGCTTGAGCATCGCGCAGAGGCGCTCATTGTAGAGTTCCACGATCTCGGAAGCAGATACCTTAAGGATCCCGTTCGACATCTTTTGCAGTGCCGTCGCGAGAACACGAGCGTGTGCAGTTTCTTGGGTGTCAAAGCGCTTAGCTGCAGTCAGAGCGAGAAGCGTCCCGAACAAAAGGATGGCGGCGCCTGTCGCGGCAAGAACACTGAGTGCGACCTGTACGCCGGGAAGGAGCTGATCGACGCGCTCCCCGGTCAAGACCGTGCCCGCGATCGAGACGAAATGCGTCCCACAAACCGCGACGACGATCAGCGACGTGGTCACCAGCCGCGATCCAGTTCGCCCCGGACGCACGAGCGCGAGCGCCATACAGGCAGCGCCGATCAAGCAGGCAAGGACGTTGAAGCCAAGCGACTGAACCTGGCCGCAGTTTTCCAGCGCAGCCATCCCGCTGATGTGCATAACGCCAATCCCCAGGCCTGACGCAGCTCCGGCAACAAGGCGCATCCATCCCCGTGGGCATATGATCGAAATGACGAATGGTAGGCCTACCGCGACGATTGCTGCGGCGGCGGAGACCATCGTCGTGTTAAAGTTGTAACTTAGGACGAGATCGGTCCGGTACCCTAGCATCGCCACAAAATGAGTCGTCCAGACACTAGTGCCCGCAACGACGGCCGTTCCAAGCAACCACCATCGCCGGGTGGTTGTGCTACCAACCTCTGCATAGTGGATGAGAGAGACCAACAACCACGCACTGAAGGTGCAAATAGTCGCTGCGGCGACAATAAAGCTGAGGGATTGGCTATCAACTAAGGATATGAGTAGAGATTGCATGCAATAATATTGCGTGCAAAGGGTTTCCTGCCTGTTGAAAATTATAGTAAATAAAATCTTTTCGCGCAGCTCCGCGATCACAAAAGCGTCTAAACCCCGCCTCGCCTTGTTCCTACTGTTCGGTCCAGCATTCGTAGCCGGGTGATTAACCGCCCCGAAGGTCCCGATCCGCCCCTCCCCTCCGGCTCGGTCACACCCCGAGCTGGACGGGTGGCGACGTCCTGCCCTGCCGGTGAAACGAACCAACGTTTCGCCAATGATACGTTGGAATTGAGCGCGAACGTTCTACATCTGTCCTCTCCGATTTCGTATGCTTTCTCTGCTATTCGAAGGAAGTCGTTGCGCTCATAACGGTCTGGTTGCAGGTTCGAGTCCTGCCGGGCCCACCACCATGTCCTCCCCCGTAGCCCCCCGCGCCTCCCCGCTTCGCAGGTTGCAGGGACCGTCATGGGGACGGATGCGCGCGGTCACACCCCGTCCGGACCGGGGCCGGCGGGGCTGCCGGCGACGCGGGGTCGGGGCTCGGGTTTGCCCAGGCTCGTATTTCGGACGGGCCAGCTGCGCGGCTGCTGCATGGTCGCGGTCATGGGTAGCCGGAAGGCCGGATCCGGGAAGCTGGAGGGCGCAGGCAGCCGATAGCCGAGGGACGAATGCGGTCGGGTGGCGGTCATGCCTCGCGGTGCACCGAAACGCATGCCGACCTGATCCCGGGCCTCTCCGAGGCGGGTTCGAAGATCGTCCTGCACGCGCCGTGCGATGCCCTGGCGGGCACGGCGTGCCGACCGGCACCGGCGGCCGGTGCGCGTCTTCCGGCGGCATCGGAGCAGGAACGGGCGGACGCGAGAGCAACCGGGCAGGACTGGTTCGAGGGGCGGCTCGGCCTCGATCCGGACGGATCGACCGTCCGCGACGCGACGGCCACCCACACGGCGTTCGCCTGCCGCCGAGGCCGAGCTCCGCGCGGTGCGCGCTGCCGTCCCGCACGGGCATCACGAGACCGCCGCCACCCTTATCACCGGCGGTCCCACGGCCGTCGCCCTGCGTGATCGGGCCGGGGACGGGGCTTGGTTTCGCGCCGACGGCACCGACAGGCTGGTCCCAAAGCTGGAGCGGCGCGACACCGCCATCCTCGACGACCTGAACCTCCACAAGGTCGCCGGTGTCCGCGGGGGCTCGCGGCGGCCGGCGCACGGAGCCGCCTGCGACCGCTCGACCGCCCCGACGTCGACCCGATCGATCCATCGACAAGCGCAGGATGAGGCGGCTTTTGCCAAGCTGAAGGCTTGCCTGCGCGCCGCCGCTCCCCGCGCCATCCCGGATCTCCGGCGCGCGATCCGGAAAATCTTCGCCGACTTCACGATGCAAGCGTATCGATACGACCTCGCCGCCGGATACCGCCACGACGGCGCGACAGGAACGGAAAACGGCTCGCGCGCGCTGGAGCCAAGAAGGCTAAGTACCGATTTGAAATTGATTTCTCGTTCGGATCCGCTGCTACTGGTCGAGAAGCCGTGGAGCGCACGATGCCGTATCTAAGATAGAAGGCTTACGCACTCATATCAGAAGCTTTGGAAGAGATCGTTCCCCTTCCATCGCGTAAGATCCGCCTGGAACATAAGATTCATTTCGTCGATGTCGGTGCATCGAAGGGCATCCAGCCGAAATGGTTGCGACAGAAAGACAATATCATACCGGTGCTGTTCGAGCCGAATCCCGAAGAGGCGCGTCGCCTGCGCGATCAGCTCTCCGCCTTCGAAAAATCCTTCGTGATCGAGACCGGCCTGGCCGACCGGAATGGTCCGCAGCAGCTCCATATCGGGGAGCATTATGGCTGCACGTCGATACTCGAGGCGAACTCGGCATTCCTCAGCGATTATCAGATCGCGGCCAGCTATCACGTCAAAGATACGGTCGAGATCGAATGTGCCCGCTACGATGGCCTCGTCGATGCCGGCAAGGCGCCCGTTCCGGACGTCATCAAGATCGACGTCGAAGGCTACGAGAGCCATGTTCTCAAAGGGTTCGGGTCGCTGCTTCACAACGTCGTCGGCATCGAGACGGAGGTATTCTTCTATCCCGTTTACAAACGGCAAGCGTTGTTTCACGACTTGATCGCGCAGCTCGAACCTTTCGGGTTGCGATTGAAGCGCATCGAAGAGGTTCCGGCTTTCGATGGAGACCTGGTGTGCGCCAACGCCTACTTCATGAAGGATCGGGTTGCCTATGCGAGGCTGAGCACGGAGCGGCGTGCGAAGTACGATCTGGCCGCTCACGTGTTTCAGATAACGGAGCGCCCTCTCGCTCGATGCTGATGTCGAAGGCGTCGCGAGCGCTCGGTCAAGCGGCCGGGGCGAGGCCGAGGCGCTCGCCGGCGTAGCGGCCCTCGCGGATCGGGCGCCACCAGGCCGCGTTGTCGAGGTACCAGCGCACGGTCTCCTCCAGCGCCTGCTCGAAGGTCTTGGACGGCGCCCAGCCGATCTCG